>DMKB01000273.1 GCA_003454665.1 Nitrospiraceae bacterium
AAATGCAAAGGTCTCAATCTTGTTACCAATTGGTTTTTTGACATTCACTTGAACTTTGAGCTTTGAGCTTTGAAATTCGTCATTACCTCTGAGTCCCGAGTGGCCGCCTCTGCCTCTAGGCCATCTGTGGTTAAGCTTTGACACTACGAAAACATTTCCCAGGAGGGAGTTATGCGCCGGTACAGAATTGCTGTCACGTTTGCCGTCCTCGTCGGGCTTTCCCTGACCGCCTGCCCATCAAAGCAGGATGGCGCAATCGAGGGTACCGTGGTCCCGCCGACCGCCGGCATCCAGATCGCCGCTACGCAGAGCGGCGCTGTCGTCAAGGCAGTAGAAACAGATATCGAGACGGGAAACTTTACGATGGCCCTTGCCCCGGGAACGTACGATGTCAAGGTGACCACGCCTACGTCACCGTTTCCGCTCACCTTCCCGGCCGTGGTTGTTCAGCCGGCGAAAACGACGACGCTGCCGTTTATCGAACTGGAGTCCGGTGCAGCCAGCTCATCTCTTGCAGGCGCAATAGCGCCCGGGGGAGCGGACACCCATATCACCCTGCTCTATGAAGGCAAGGAGCGCGCCGGGATACAGACTGATTCCGACGGCGCCTATGAGTTCACCGGTCTCGCGGCCGGCAGATACGCCCTGCGGGTGAATGCGCCGGGGTATGCACAGGATACCGTCGAACTCAGCATCCCTGCCAGACAGCGTGCCCAGCAAAATGTACGGCTTCTCTACATTTCGAACGTCGACGGTGTGGACTGGACCGCGGGAACGATCAGGGCATTAGGTACCGGCCTTCCTCCGAAGAAGGCCCCGAATGCCACCATTCGCCGGGCAATGGCAAAACGGGCCGCCCTTGCCGACGGCCAGCGGAACCTCCTCAGGGCCATTGAACAGATCAAGGTCAATCCCGACCAGACACTGAAGACACTGATGAGCGAGAAGCGCTATACGGTTCAGGTACAGGGTTTCATCAAGGGCTACCGGATCGTGGAAGAACAGGAAGGGGACGCCGGCCGCATTGAGGTCATACTCGAACTCCCGCTCACCGGCGCCGGGGGATTGGCAAAGCAGTTTTCTTTCTAACAGGCAACGCCGGATCCGGTGAGCACAGTCGATGGCTCGCCTTCGGACCCATCATGGCAAAAATCCGCATTCCAGATCAGGCCAAATTATTTGTCGGCATGCTCAGCTCAGAACCCGATCTTTTTGAGGAGTGTGTCGCACTGTTCGCAAATGAGTTCGGGCCCGTTGATCAAGAAAGCGCTGCCGTGCCCTGGACCAATACGAGTTACTATGAGCCGGAGATGGGAAACGGGCTTCTCAGGAAGTTTGTTTTTTTTGAGCAATTGATAGACCCGGGAACGCTCGCCGGCATTAAGCTCCTGACGAACGGAATCGAGGAGCACAAGGCCCGGAAGACATCGGGCGGCCTGAACCGCAGAATAAACCTTGATCCCGGGTACCTTACCGAGGCAAAGGTCGTGCTTGCAAGCGCCAAAGACTTTGCGCACCGTGTCTATATCGGCGAAAACATCTACGCGGAAGTGACGCTCCGGTACGACAACGCCTGCAGCTCTTTTCTCCCTCTTGACTACACGTTCCCTGAATATCGTTCCGATGATCTTCGATCGCTCTTCACCACTGCCCGGGAATCGCTCCGGAAGGGGCTTGGCAAAAAACACCGGGCATGATTTTTCGCACGGAAGGAAATGGTGCTGCTCAACCGTCGAACGATAAGAAAAAAGGGTTCATCTCCCCTGTAATTACTCCCTATCGGTCATTACGTTCAGGCAGTCCACGCCGCTCTGCCGCGCAGCGCACCGGGTACCTGTGGGGGAGAAGAGATGCTAATAACCGTATCCCTGCAGCACTTTCGCTGCGCCCGTGCTGCTTAGGGCTTGATGGCCTTCCTGATGAGGACCAGCATGCGCTCGAGCACGGCCATCGCTTCGGGACTGCCTGAACAGCAATCCGTTAACGACGACTCATGAGGAGATGCACCGAAAAACGTAATTACGCCGGAGCGCATGGCCGGCCAGAGGAATTACCGGGAAGCAAGCGTTATCTGATCTCTCTCATACGCGGATGGCAACGCTTGCAGTCGTTCATGGGGAAGGCGATGGTAAGATGACAGACGCCGCAAAACTGTCCGTCGAGGTTTTTATCCATGGAAAAACGCTCCGTCGTTTTTTTCTTGATGTTGAAGATATCAGGATGGCACTGAGAGCATTCAAGCCATTCCGTGTGGGCTTTATGCGGGAAGATAGCAGGTGAAATCAACGCCATCTCGGCCCTGAGCTCGAGCGTCCGGTCCAGTTTCATGATCAAGCGCTCGTCTATCAGCGGGTTGCTCGCGGTCAGGCTGTTCTTCGGCTTTATGCGCCCCGTTCTGAGCGCCTTCACCCAGTTTATCCTGTTGCCGTACCGTGTATGGGGAAGCTTCCTGGCAAAGGCCTTGAATTTTTGCGTTCCTGATTTTTTCTTCCCCCGGTGACAGCGCGCACAGTTTTTCCCTTTCGGCCCCTTGGGTGCAAAAGCGGTTTTCCCGTTATGGCAGTTCCCGCAGAATCTCCCCGCACGGATGCCCTTTTCCGTAATCTCCGTCTCGCCTGCCTTCATACTGAACTCGAGTTCGAGGTGACAGACTCTGCAGGTATACTTCGCGCGGTGGCTCCAATGAGGGAAGACGACGGCCTTCTGATTGTTCTTTTCGGCAATTCGGTTCAGGACCGTATTGCCGTACTCCGGCGGGGGCAGCGTCGGCGGCATGTTGTGCAGCTGCAGGAGATTGCCGGCAGTAACAATTCCGGCTGAAAGCGCTCCCGACACAGCAAGCGCGACAAAGGC
>DMKB01000265.1 GCA_003454665.1 Nitrospiraceae bacterium
CGAGGGAGCCAACGGTGAGCGGTTCATCGTGTATACCGACATCGACCGCCTCGAAGGGCACATGAAGAAGATCGCGCCGCAAGACAGCTCGGTCATCGATGAATTCATCAAGGCCCTCCGCACGTGCACCCGCCTCGATCCGCCCTGGGAAAAAGCGCCCGAAGTGTCCGGCCTCTTCGATCTCCTGAAACTGATCGTAAAGCATTTTCCCCTCCTGCGCATGCTCTGGAAATGGAACAAGGTGTCCCTCCAGGACTTTGGTATGCGCTTCAGGCACCCTCTGATCCGGAAGGCCTTTCCCCTGTTGTTCACGCCCGACATCTCCATGCCCTTTATTCTCATGAACCTGGCCTGGCTGCATCGCAAGTCCGCGGGCTATCCCCGGGGAGGTTCCCTCGAGTTCTCCCGGGCCATCGAGCAACGCTATTGCTCCCTGGGCGGAGAAATCAATTACAAGGCCCGCGTTGCGAAGATCCTGACGGACAACGGCAGCACCGTCGGCATCAGGCTGGAAGACGGGAGCGAGCACTATGCAGACTACGTGATTTCCGCAGCCGATGGCCATGCCACGATCTTTGAGATGCTAGACGGAAAGTACGTCGATGAAACCATTCACGGCTATTACAAAAATCTCCTTCCCTTCCCGTCGTCAGTGCATGTTTCCCTGGGAGTAAATCGCACCTTCGATGATATACCGCCTTTGGTCATGGGCATGCTATTTGCCCTGGATGAGACGATGGAGGTCGGCGGTGTGCAGCGGGAATTCCTCAAGGTGTATATGCATAATTTCGACTCCTCGCTGGCACCGCCGGGCAAGACCGTGATGCATTTATTCATGACAACCGATTATGACTTCTGGACCGCGCTGCGGCACAATCCAGAACGATATGCAGCAGAAAAAGAAAAGATCGCCGACCAGGTAGTCGCCATCCTCGACAAGCGGTTTCCCGGCCTTGCCGGACAGGTCGAGATGCGTGACGTGGCCACGCCGACGACCTATGTCCGCTATACCGGCAACTGGAAAGGAAGCGACAAGGGATGGCTGGTAACGCCTGCTACGTGGCAGTACGGCAGAGCGATGCAGAAGACCCTGCCGGGGCTCAGGAACTTCCTCATGGCAGGCCACTGGGTCGTACCGGGAGGCGGCATACCGACTGCTGCCATGTCGGGTAGGCACGCCATCCAGATTCTGTGCAAGCAGGAGAAGAAGAAATTTCTGACGACAGTATAACGAATATCGGGTATACTTTACGGAGATGACAACGCAGAGCGGAAACAATCAGAATCCGAACCAGAGGAGAGATGGCTGTATCCTCTTTTTTGTCAAGGATCCGGACACAGGCACGGTCAAGACCAGGCTCGGTTCTGAGCTTGGCGAAAAAAAATCACGCGAACTCTACCGCTGCTTTGTCCAGGACATGCTCGGGTCACTGAACAAGACGGGCCACCCCTGCCGCGTTCATATTACGCCTCCGGACAGGGAACCGCAGTTCCGGAAGTGGCTTGGCGATCAGTATGACTACGCTGCCCAGGCCCAGGGCGACCTGGGAGAACGTATGGAGTTGGCCTTCCAGCAGGCCTTTGACGACGGATTCGAGCGGGCCGTGATCATCGGCAGCGATATCCCCGACATTTCGCCCTATACGATGAAGGAAGCCCTCAGGTCGTTGAAGGCGAACGACGCTGTCATCGGCCCGGCAAAGGACGGCGGCTACTATCTGATCGGGTTCAGCACCCAGTCCTTCTTGCCCGCCGTGTTCTCCGGGATCGACTGGAGTACGAGCAGGGTCTTCCAGCAGACCATGGATGTTTTTTTCGAAGCGGAGTACACCGTCCACACCCTGCCGAAGTGGCATGATGTTGACACCGTTGAAGACCTCCGGGCCTTTGCGAAACGGAACCAGGCAGGTGACTTCAAGGACTCCTGCACCATGCAGCAGATCAAGAAGATAAAGATAAAATTGTAACGACGAGACATCTCTTCACGCATGAAGTGCGATATTGGCGGTCTCCGTGATGCGCTTGATTTTTCACCCAGTCCTCTTTTCTGCCCGACTTGCCCCCCTGACAAATAACAAAACAATTATTTTTGTTGTGTGGTTCGTCCGTCCTGTTGACAATGGACAGCCATTCCCTTATTATTCAGCACGCATTGTACTAAAGTAGTATTCTTGTATGATGCTGTAACGAAGCGCTTGATTCTTAGGGGGCTCCACGTGCTTAAGAGAGGACAGGGGGATAGGGGGAGGACAGTTCGTGGGAGATCGTAAGGGGAACAAGACTGCGTCACCCGGCAAGATAACGCGTCCCGCGGTCTCCGGAATCTTCGCCCGGGAGCGACTGTTCACGATGCTGGACAACGGCCAGGGCAAACCCGTGACCTGGGTGTCGGGCCCTGCGGGCTCGGGCAAGACAACGCTCGTTGCGAGCTATGTCGACGCCAAGGACCTCCCCTGCCTGTGGTACCAGGTTGATGAGGGCGACCGGGACGTCGCCGCCTTCTTTTACTATATGGGCATGGCCGTGAATCAGGCGGCTCCCCGAAAGCGGAAGTCCCTTCCGCTCCTGGCCCCGGAATATCTTGCCGACTTATCCGCTTTTACCCGCCGCTATTTTGAAAACTTCTCTGACCTGCTGCCACGACCCTTTGTGATCGTATTCGACAACTATCAGGAGGCGCCTGAAGATTCCCCATTCCATGACGTGGTCCGCGACGGCCTGAGCGTTCTTCCGGAAGGGATACAGGTCATTTTTTTAAGCCGGGCAAAAATCCCAAAGACCTTGACCCGTTTGCAGGTAAGCGGCTCGATCTCTTCCATCGGCTGGGACGACATGCAGTTCACCCGGGACGAGTCCGCGGAACTGCTTCGTTTGCGCGGTTGCGACAGACTTTCAGAAGATGGTTTCAATGACCTCCAGGAGCGGACCCAGGGGTGGGCCGCGGGCCTGATACTCATGGCCGAGACGGCCAAGGCCGCTGGCGGAGCGTTATCAGCGCCCCGCGACCTGGGCCGCCAGGAGGTGTTCGATTATTTTGCCGGTGAAATCCTGGATAAAACCGACGGCGAAACCCGGGAGTTTCTGCTCAAGACCGCCTTCCTTCCAAAGATCGCTGTTTCCGTTGCTGAACGACTGACGGACAGTACCCGTGCAGACCAGATCCTTTCCGGATTAAACCGGAACCACTACTTCACGGAGCGCCATGCCTCGGGCACGGCGGTGTACCAGTACCACCCCTTGTTCCGGTAATTTCTCCTCTCCCGGGCAAAGTCCTCGTATACCCAGGACCAGATAAACGTGATCCAGTTGGCTGCCGCGGCACTTTTGGAAGAGGACGGTCAGATAGAAGATGCGGCCAGCCTCTATTTTTACGCTGCTGACTGGGGCGGGCTTGTCCGGCTCGTGCAGCAGCACGCGCGTTCATTGATCAACCAGGGCAGGGGCCACACGCTTGCAGAATGGCTCGGCAACATTCCCACCGATATCATGGCCCAAAATCCCTGGCTTTGTTACTGGCTGGGGATCTGCCGGATGACGCACGATCTTGGAGTGAGCAGAGAAAGCCTCGAGCAGGCCTTTGCCCGATTCAAAGAACTGAAGGACAGCGCCGGTCTGTTTCTTTCGTGGTCCGGAATCATCGATACCTATGTCTATGAGTGGAGCGCGTTCAGGCCCCTCGACCGCTGGATCACGGAGATCGAAGGCCTCTTGCAGGAGTACCCGGTCTTTCCGACGCGGGAGATCGAGGCCCGGGTGACGTCGGGCATGTTCTGCGCGCTGATGTATCGCCAGCCGCACCACCAGGACCTGCCCCGATGGGAGGAACGGGCAAAACGCATCGTTCTCACGACCAACGATATTCATCTGAGGATGGCGATCAGCAGCCATCTGATCTTCTACTACACATGGTGGAGCGGTGATCAGGCCAAGGCAGCCACGCTGGTGAACGCGCTGCGGCCCGCCGCCCAGGCGTCTGAAATCGATCCACTCTCACTCATCGTCTGGCGGGCCATCGAGGCTGCCTATCACTGGATGGCGGGCCATAATGAGGACTGCCTGGACGCCGTCGATAAGGGTCTGCATCTGGCAGAGACAACGGGAGTGCACCTCTGGGATTTTATGCTCTCGGCGCAGGCATCGTTCGGGACGCTGACGGCAGGAGACCTCGAGTCCGCAAAGCCGTACCTGCAAACCATGGCAGCCATCACCGGGACGAACCGCCACGTCGACATCGCCCACTACCATTATCATCTGGCCTGGGAGGCCCTGTGCCGCCGCGACCTTGCCCTTGCCCGTGAATATGCCCAGACGGCGTATACCGTGGTCTCGGAGACCGGTACGCCCTTTATCCATGCCTTTCTGGCAATGGGTGTGGCCGAAGTCCTGATCGAGCTGGGTGAATTCGGCGGAGCGGTGCACTATCTCGATGAGGCCCGTGAAATGGGCGAGAATATGAACAGCAAGACCGTGGCGTACCAGCACGCATGGCTGTCCTCGCTGCTCTGCCTGGAACAGGGAGATGAGGCCGGCGCGCGGGAGCACCTGCGGAGGCACCTTGCCGTCAGCAGGGAATACGGAATTCTGAACCACTCGTGGTGGCGGTCGTCCGTGATGGCCCGGCTCTATGCAAAGGCGCTGGAGGCCGGGATCGAGGTTGATCACGTGCAGCGCCTGATCGGGAAGCGCAAGGTCATGGCCGCTTAAATACGCGCATTTCAAGAGGGGCATTCATATCCATCTTTTTTGCTGCATGGAAATCCCCCCCCCCTTTTTGCGGTAGCTCCCAAAACAATCCTGAAAATGCTATACTAGGATGTAATGTTTTCCTCATGATGCACCGTCATTATCTTTCAATGAGCAAAAAAGCGGGCCTTCTATAAGTAAAGGCGTTGGGACTTACTATCTCGGATTTCAATCGAAGGAGGGAATTACATTATGAAGCGTCATCTGTTCCGGCCCATGGCCGTTGCTTGCATCATCACGGCGGTGCTTGCCGCTACCGGCTGCGCCCCGTCGGCTAAGATACCGGTGCTGCGGCCCGCTGAAGTGAACCTGAAGGGGGCCAATAAGGTGGCCATCGGCACGGCCAGGGGCCGCGGCGGCAGGGAGGTCGCCGATCTGCTGACGTCGAAGCTCTTCGCAACGGGCAAGTTCGAGGTCCTGGATCGTGACAATCTCGGTCGGCTGATGGAGGAGCACAAGCTCAACCTCAGCGGCGTGGTGGACCAGGACACGGCAGTGGAACTCGGCAAGTTCATCGGCGCCGCAGTCCTCGCAACGGTCAATGTCTCGACCTATAATTTCACGAGAAGCGATTCCTACGGCGAGGTCTGGAAAGACAAGGAAGGCAAGTCTCACCGGACCTACTACAAGAAGGGAAAGGCCACGGTAACAGCGACATTCAAGATCACGAGCCTGACGTCGGGGAAGATCCTGGCCGTCAAGACGATCACCAAAGAGAAGAGCGACAAGAACAGCGCGACCGACGTATGGCCGGAAAGCCCCGACCGGACGCGTTTACTCGGAATCGCGACCAATGCGACGGTCGACCGGTTCATCAAGATGATCGCCCCCTATACCGAGTACGTGACCGTCAAATTCGCGAAAAACGACAAAAAGGTGCCGGAGATGGAACAAGGGGTGAACTTTGCCAAGGCCGGCTTGTGGGACAAGGCGCTGGAGCGGTTTCAGACTGCCGTGAAGAATCATCCCAGTCATGCCGGGGCATGGTGGAACCTGGGGCTTGCCTACGAGTATACCAACCAGTTCACCGAGGCCATTGATGCCTTCGGCAGGGCAAACACCATCAAGTCATGCCCGAAATGCCTGCAAGAGATCAACAACGTGAAACGTCGGGAATCTGAAAGGAAAAAACTGGCCGATCAGGGCGCCCTGTAGACTGCTGATTTCGCTTCGATAGCATAGGCACGACCAAGAGGGGACGATAGCGACATCGTCCCCCCTTTTTGCGCTACAGCCTTCCTTCGTGTCTCCCCCTAGAACTTCATCCTCACGCGGTACGTGAGCTTCACTTCCTTGTCTTTCGGCACGGAAACCAGAAATTCGGCAATGGAGGCGTTGGTCTTCTTGTGTTTGTGTGAGGCGCTGAGCATCTTCCAGTCCCCGGGGATGGGCTCCACGACCTTCACGACCACCTCTTCTTTTTTGTGGTTTCTGAGAGAAATCTCGTAGGACGCCTCGTACCGGTTCGACCGCAGCACCTTCCAGTTCGTCATTTTTCTCCCGCCGACGATGTCGAAGGCCTCACCGAGCTTCAGCCTGATCTTCTCGTCCTTCGGCGTGTGGTCGATCGAGTCCTCGCCGACGAACTGGAGGCTTCCGTCCTTGTCGTGCTTATATACCCGGACCGTGCCTTTCGGCAATGGCATGCCGAGGTTGTTGTTCTTTTTGTTCTGAATTTCCACGAACACGCCGACCTTCTGGTTCTGTGCTATTACGCCGTACCGGCTGTAGTAATAGTGCGGCGCGCCCTGGTAGATAAATTCTTTCCTGACGGGGATGTCTCCGGCCTGGACGAGCTGTATCTGCTTGGTCTGGTTGTTCTTGACCGTGGCTTGCCTCTGGAGCGTGTAGATGTGGTACTCGAAGAAGTCCTGCTCCTTGAACTGCGGGGCCGCCTCTTTCGCCACGGCGCCACGATCCATGAGTTGTTTCCGGAAGTTGAATTTTTCTTCGCCCCGGTTCACGTCGCCTGCCACGAGTTTGAGCCGGGCGTTGTTATAGGTTGCGCCGCTTTTGTTGTCGATGGTGACCCAGCCCGAGAGGTCTGCCCCGTCGTCCCGATCGTTCAAGGTAACCACGTAATCAGACTGCCAGGTGATGCCGCTCGTGAGGTACGATGCCTCGATCTCCTGATAGGTCGAGAGCCGGTTTGTCAGGAGCCAGACAAGGGTGGGCTTGGAGATCAGGTTGTCCGGAACACCGGGAAAGATGACCCTGCCGGGATGGCCGAAGGTTATTTCATTGCCGATTTTGTAGATGGGGCTTCCGTTGTTCGACAGGAGGGTGGCGGTCACGATTTTTTCCTTGTTCCGGTAGGGGTTCTTCGTGTAGAGCTTCACCTGCTTCCCGACGTATTTGTCGAGGAGCTTTTGCGGGTTCAGCAGATCGTACTCATAGTTCTGCTCCAGTATCTGCAGGCTCCTCGAGTCCCGCATTGATTTGATATGCACGCTCGTGGGGATGATCCCCGTTGCCACGTCGGTGAACCTGAGTTCGCCTGTCCCTTGCCGGAGTGTGATCCGCCGCCGGTCTTTCACGAGGCCGAGATCAACGTTATAGATGGTGAGGGCAATTGACTTCTGGTCTTTGGCGCCCGACGTGATTGGCCCTGCTTTTGCGCTCTGTGCTGCCCGGGCTGATGCCGCTGTGCAGGTCATGCCCCACACTGTTGCCATTGCGAGTAAAATAAATAGGAAACGCCTTTTCATTGTGTACCTCCTCTATCTGTTGTGTGTTTTGCGGAAGCGTCGTATCTTCCGCTTCTGGATGGTTAGACAAGGGAGGATTGGAAAAAGTTCCCGGGCATTCTAAAAAACATTTTCGTCTGAAGAAATAGCACGATGGTAACGAGGGCAGGGCATGCCGTACTGCTACGGCTGTTCCGGCAGGCGAACATCTATGCTCCGCAGCCCGGACTGCATCACGAGCTTTCTGAGCAGGGGCCGGTACATGACCTGGGCCTTGCAGTTTTTGCGGCGGATATTCCTGCGCAGCTTGCCCGTGTTCCGGTGATAGCGTTTTTGAAAACCATCCAATCCCTGTCCCAGGGCATCGGCCAGGGCCACGGCGCTCCGGAAGGCGTAGCTGATCCCCTCAGCGGAACTGGGGCTGATCCAGCCGGCGGCCTCGCCGATAAAGGCGATCCTGCCTTCGCCCGTAAAGACCTGTGACGCTCGCTGCGGCCGAAGGAGCAGTGCCCCTGCACGCTCGCCCTTTTCCTCGAATGCAAAGCCCATGTCCCGCAGTTTTGTCTTGAACAGGCTGAATTGCGTCGAGGCCTGATCACCCGGCCGGAGTGCCGAGCCGATGAGCAGACGGCCGTCCTTGGGGATGATCCAGGAGTAGAAGTCCGTGATCTCCGGGTCGAAGAGGGCGATGAAATGGGGAAGCATTTCCGGCGACGCGCACCATTCCTGGATCGCCACGTATGATTTCGGAGCAGGGTGAAGGGGAAAAACCTGTTTGCGAAGAAGCGAGAACGCGCCGTCGGCACCGATGACGATCCCGGCACGCACGGTACGCAGGACGCCCGACTCTGCAAGGTGGATCGTAACGCCATCATCTGCGATATCAAGGCTTCTGAAGAAACAGGACTGCCGGGCATCCACGCCGGGCGGGACGAGGGTCGTGAGCCATTGATCGAATTTGCCCCGGTCTATGTTCAGGTAGGGACGCTGATAGTATCGTTCGATCCGGTTCGGCACATCTATGGCGCGCACGGCGAAGAGCTGCGGTCCCGCGAGCACATCCCGGGGCAGGCCCAGTCCCATTGTTGCCAGCATCCTCTGGGCATCAGGGGCGAGCAGCCCGCCGCAGCACTTGGCTGACCCCTGCTGTCCGTCAGGCAGGGACAGAGTCTTTTTCTCGACGAGCAGTATTTTGTAGTGCGTGCCGAGGAGGCGTGCAAGGGTGGCCCCTGCCGGGCCTGCGCCGATGATGGCGATGTCGTACATAGGGGATAATAGGCAAATCCCAAGAACCAAGCTTCAAATAAATCCCAATATCAAATGTTCAAAATTCGAAAGCGGTTGAAGCATGAGAGATTGACATTTCGATGTTATTTGGAATTTGTCCTTTGGGATTTCCCGTTTCCTTTGCGCTCTTTGCGAGAGACGATTTTTATTCGACTTACCGGGCCTGAGGCACTGTTCTCTGACGCGATTTACTCGATGCGTATGGTCACGTTGATCTTGTTTCCGGCTTGCGCGAAGCCGGTCTTTTCCTGTTTCACCTCGCCGATGCTCTTCAACGCCTTGATGAGGCCGTCAAGGTTACGGACATCTATTTCCGCGGAGAGGCTAGTATGCTGTTCGAACGATTTTTGTTCAATCATTCTGCCGTTGAGGGCCAGAATGACCTTTCTCGTTTCTCCTTCCGCCGCAGCGATATCCTTCACGCTGAGGGTAATAGTGATAACGCTCTTGTCATGCTCAGGAAGGGCGTCTTCTTTCAGCGTTCGTGAGAACGTCCTCTCTTCGGTTTTTTCCTCTACGGCGAACTCTTCAGCAGGCATGGCCTGCTTTTGTTTCGCAGCTGCGACAGGAGCCTTTGCCGTCTCAGTCAGCTGACGTTTCTTTCGAGTGGCGAAACCAGCCGTCCTGTCCTTATTTCCCGCCGGAAGAGCTTCTTCTGCTCGTGGTGAAGGTGCTTTGGCGTCGGCGAGGTCCTGTGCCTTTGCCTGTGGTGCGACTTCGCTCTCAGCCGTTTCGAAGGGTGAAGAGGGCAATGCGC
>DMKB01000170.1 GCA_003454665.1 Nitrospiraceae bacterium
GTCAGGTCATCAAGGTCTCCGAGGCCGGCGTTCAAGTCGCCGTCGTCTGCGGGGGAGGCAATATTCTGCGCGGCGCGGAGTTTGGAGCGCTCGGCGCTCACCGCGCCAGCGCCGATTACATGGGCATGCTCGCCACCGTGCTGAACGCTCTTGCGCTGCAGAACATCCTCGAGAACACCGGCATGATCACGAGGGTGCAGTCGGCCATCGAGATGCGTGAGCTTGCCGAACCGTATATCCGGCGCCGCGCAATGCGTCACCTCGAAAAAAAGCGCATCGTTATTTTCGCCGCCGGAACGGGCAACCCGTATTTTACCACGGACACGACAGCGGCCCTCAGGGCGATGGAAATCAGCGCAGAGGTAATCATGAAGGCAACCAAGGTCGACGGCGTGTTCAGCGCCGACCCGCTCAAGGACCCCTCTGCGGTAAAGTACGACTCCCTGACCTATCTTGAAGTACTCCAGAAAAATCTCCGGGTTATGGATGCAACGGCCATATCCCTGTGCATGGACAACAACCTTCCTATCATCGTCTTTAACCTTAACGTATCGGGCAACATAAAGCGGATCATTTCCGGCGAGAAGATAGGAACGCTGGTAACCGGGAGGAACAATGGTTAGCGAGATCAAGAAGAAGTCCGAGGAGAAAATGGGTAAGGCACTCGAAATGCTCAAGCGGGAGTACGCCGCCATCCGTACGGGCAGGGCTTCGCTCGGGATCCTCGACGGAATTTCCGTCGACTATTACGGAACGCCGACGCCGCTGAACCAGGTGGCCAATCTGGCCATACCCGAGCCGAGACTCATCACGCTCCAGCCCTGGGACCCCAAGATGGTCGGGGACATCGAGAAAGCCATCATGAAATCGGACCTTGGGCTGACGCCGTCGAACGACGGGAAGCTCATCCGACTCGCCATCCCGCCCCTGACCGAGGAGCGCAGGCAGCAGATCGTCAAACAGGCGAAGAAGCTCGCAGAGGAATCGCGCGTTGCCGTCCGGAACATCCGGCGGGACATTAACGATGAGATAAAGAAGAAGGGCAAGGAATCTCACCTCTCGGAAGATGACACCAAGAGAGCGCAGGAAGAGACGCAAAAACTCACCGACAGCTTTATTAAAAAGATCGACGACCTCCTGGCCCACAAAGACAAAGAAATCATGACGGTCTAGGCAGCTCAACTGCCTGACAAAAATGAATCCCTGTGATGGTTTTTTCCGCCACCGGGATTTTTTCGTTGTACCCGGAGAGGCCGACCCCGGCGCTCAACGACACCCCAACCGCTTTCCGTCACTCCCCTCTCTAAGCATTACCTCTCAAGAATGCATCCTCTCTTGAAGCTTTGTCTCGCCGGGCAGGCGCCCCGGAGAGGTTCAATGTCTCAGATCGCCGGGTCCTTAGCTGTTCCGCAGAAAGCAACGGGGATATGCAGCAGGCCCTTCTCAATACCCCGGGGCTTCCGATCAAGCCCGAGGAAAGGCATTTCTTTCTCGCAGCAGTGCCTCTCCACCTACCTGATAATCATTCCAGACTGCACCTGAAACGGGCAGCCCCCCGCTGATTTCCATATTCGTATATTCATGTTGAATCTCGCCTGGAAAAATAGTCCAGAAAAACAATAAGTTGCGATGCTCAGCCAAAAAAGCGCATTTTTGGGCAGCGCCCGACCAATTTATTACACAATGCTGCGCCATTAACACATTGATTTTTAAGAATATTACAAGGGCCTATCGTTGCAATGCCTCGAAAATACAAAAAGATTAAAAATTAAACTGGTGTTGACATAATAACATAAAGTTGCTATTGTTATTTTAACAACTAAAGTATTACGCGCAGGGGGAAATCCGGGCCATAGGGCGTCTTTTATGCCATCGTCTGCCAGCTAGTACATCTTGGCCACAGGAGCAGTTCCCCAGATTATGAAAGATTGTTCTCAGCAATAATTAAGGGGGTGATGAAAACGGGGCTTGCTGAGAACGAAAGCAATGAACTGATCCAAGCGAAGCATCAAATAAATTTTATGGAGGTAACGTTATGAAGAAATCAGTTTTGGTAGTGAGTCTCTTTATGTTGGTCGCTCTCTTTGCCGTGCCATCCTTTGCTTTTGAAGTAATATCGGCAAGCTATGCGTATGAGTTGGCAACCACGGATGACGACACGTTCATCCTCGATGTAAGGCAAGGTACGGAATGGAAGTGGGTAGCCCATCCCGGTCCGGATGGGACGGGATACGGCGCCGGACTGGTGATAGAAGGTGAGGATGGTGAGGAAGATATATGGAAAGTCGTGAACATCCCCATCATGATCGAAAAGAAGGGTAAAATGACGTTGAACCGCTCATTCCTCTCAGACGTGAATGAACATTTCGAGGGGCAGGACGTGACACTCATCACCATGTGCCGGAGTGGATTCCGGGGAGGGGTCGCAGCAGCAATGCTCAAAGACGCTGGATACGATGTCATGAATATGAAGCACGGCTTCGAGGGAGACGCGGAAAAACCCAGCGGCTACCGGAGGACGGTGAACGGATGGATCGTTGACGGACTGCCGTTTACGTACGTAGGCGCTGGGTACAAAGACTAAACACTATCGACGAATTTCTTAATTGTTCCTTTGAAAGCGGAAGGAGGCGCTCAAGCCTTCTTCCGCTTTATTTTATGATGCCGGCTGGTCCTTTCTTGCTCTCTCTCCGCTCTAATCCCCCATCGAGAAGACGCTTTGTCTCCGTCATAAACTATGCTATAATAAAACAACGTTATTTATCTTCCATCGTCGGATTTCGACCCTATACACCAATTCTGTCTTTTCATAGCAAGGATTTCTGAAGTGTTTAAGGAGGGGATGTATGCCCGGCAGGCTCAA
>DMKB01000046.1 GCA_003454665.1 Nitrospiraceae bacterium
GCCAGGAGCCTCGGTTATTATACCCAGGACGTTCCGATCCGGTCATTCCTCGCCATTCCCATTGCCCACGGCGAAAGGAACACCGGCGTCCTCGTTGTCGACAGCCTGGAAGATGACGCGTTCCCCGCGGCAACCCAGGATGTGCTGGCCCGCCTGGCGCCGTTTTTCAGCCAGATTGTCGACAAGACACAGATGACCCAGGAACTGGATATCAGGGCAAAGAACTTTGCGGCCCTCCATACGATGAGTGAAGTACTGAGCAGCAGCCTTGAGATCGACGAGGTCCTCAAGAATATCGCAGGCCAGATCCGGTCCGTCGTATCGAGTGATTTTTCCGCCTTTCTTCTCTATGACGAGAAAACAGGTGAAGTAGTCCTGAATGCACTCCATGGATATGAATCGCGGTTTGAAGGCAATCGCTTCCCCCTTGAGGAGAGCGTCATTCTTTCCCACATGTTCAAGCAGTGGCGGGACCGGAGCACGTACGGCCAGTACTATTTCTCCGATCTCGGCGGCCGCGGGCGGGATATCGGTCTGTTTCCGATGAAAGAGCTGCGCCGTCCCCTCCAGTCGCTCTACTGCAGGCCGCTCGTGGCGCGAGAAAAATTTATCGGCGCCTTTCTGCTCGGGTCCCTGCAGCCGAACGCCCTTACGGAGTATGAGCTGCACTTCGTCGACACGCTTATGAACCAGGTATCGCTGGTGATAGACAATACCATTCTGCACCAGGACATACGGGACATGGCGCGTACCGATGGCCTCACCGGTCTGCTGAACCACCGTACCTTCATGGAGAAGCTGAAAGAAGAGTTTGTACGGATCGGGCGCGAGCCGAGGCCGTTCTCGCTCCTCCTTGCCGATATTGACTATTTCAAGAAAATCAATGATGCCCACGGCCATCCCGTCGGTGATGTGGCGTTGAAGCAGATTGGCGACATACTGAAGGACGCGGCACGCGGTGCCGATTTCGCGGCGCGCTATGGAGGCGAAGAATTTGCCGTCGGCATGGTCGATACCGACCTCCGGGGAGCAGAGCAGATGGCGGAACGGGTCAGGCAGATCGTGGAAAAGACGGTCGTGATCGCCGGAAAAATTCAGATCCGGTTGACCGTAAGCGTGGGCATCGCGTCTTTTCCCGAAGATACCCGGATCATGGAGAGTCTCATGGGCATGGCCGATAAGGCCTTGTACCAGGCAAAGCATGCCGGGCGGAACCGGGTATGTCTGTACGAGGATGTCCAGAGTGAGGATGTTACATCCGTCCGTGCCGGAAGCGGGCGATAGCCAGGGATGTCCCCCCGGCTCTCCGGAGTCGATTAAACCTTTTTCCTCTTTGTCGTGTCTCAGCTGTTAGCAGATGGTTCTCCTATGGATGAAGACTTCGACCGTATCAACAGATGCGAGGCGGGAGAGCGCGAGGCCTTTGATGAACTGGTGATGAAGTACCAGAAACCGCTCTATGCAATGATCTACCGTATGGTGAGCGACCATGAGGATACTTCGGACATTCTTCAGAAGACATTCCTGAAGGCATTCACCGGGCTGAAGAACTTCGAGGGGCGGTCCAGTTTCAAGACCTGGCTTTACCAGATCGCGATCAACCTCGCCAAAAACCTGTATCGGGACCGCTCCCGGACAGAGCAGGTGTCGCTCGACGATGTGGTGATCAGAAGGGACCCAAAGACCATCGAGACATTGATCGCCAAGGAAAGCAGTCAGCGATTACGAAGGGCCCTGGTAAAGCTTCCGGAGAAGCAGCGGATCACGCTCATGCTCCGAATACAGGAAGGCCGGTCATTCAACGAGATCTCGGCGATCATGAAAAGCTCGTTGGGAACGGCCAAGGCAAACTATCACCATGCCGTGCAGAAGCTGAAAGGCATGATGGGCAATCAGGAATCAGGAGACAGGAACCAGAAGGCGGGCACGGGCAATGAAATGCAAGAATAAGGACATAAAGGAATTACTTCCCCGGTATCGTGAAGAGGGGCTTGATCCGGACGACCGGATCCGCATAGAGGGGCATTTGGCCGCGTGCGCAGACTGCGCTGCAGAGCTGGACCTCCTCGGCGTGGTGGCAGCGGTACAGGTGCCGGACCCCGGTGAGGCGTTCTGGAGCGCCATGCCGGACAGGGTCTATCATGCCCTGCAGGAAGAGGCGGGAAAGAAGGGCGCCGCAAAACGATGGGACTTGTCCCGTCTTGGAGAGGTTTTTGCGCTGCCGCGCTGGGCATGGGCCACGGCATCGCTCGGGATCGTGGTTGCTGTTGCATGGATCGTTCTGTATCCCGGGACACAGCCTGTTGAAATGGGCGAGAACTTCGCGCAGCTTGAGGAACCGGCATATCCTTCTCCCGACGAAGCAGTGATGGCCATGGTGGATCTGGCTGAGCTTGAATCGGGAGAGCTCGATACCGTGGCAGGATGGGCGGACAAAGAACTCTCGTCAATGACAAAACAGGTCGAGTCTACGGTCCTGAGCGGTGACAACCAGGATGTTTATGAAGAGATTACCGAATTGGATATTCAGGAGCTCGAACAACTCCATGAGATGCTGAAGAACTTGAAAGCCGAAGGTGCCCGGGGAAGCGGATAGAACCTGCACGTTTTTATGAGCATGCGTGATTACTTCTTAAGATACGTTGGAGGTCTGGTATGAAGATCAATACATTGCTGATTATCCTCACTATGATCCTTGCCGTTGGTGGACCGGCCGGTGCACAGGAACAGGGCCCCGGTTCGATGGGAGGCCGATACGGTGGGCCCCGGTCCGACGAAAAGCGTGAAGAAATCAGAAAGAAGGTTGAAGCTGTCTGGGTATGGAAAGTGACGGAAGTGTTAGCCCTCGACGAGGCCACTGCCGCAAAGTTTCTGCCCTCGGTCAGCTCCTTAAGAAAGAAACGCCGAGAACTCAGGAGAGACAAGAGGCACACTTTGCGGGAATTA
>DMKB01000038.1 GCA_003454665.1 Nitrospiraceae bacterium
CCTCTTCCCGGACGGAAGCCTGCATGGTCTAGCAGGGCACATATCGAAGTCTTCGATCTTTTCGGGCAGCGGGTCATTCCGGATAACATTCCCGTCCGGTGGACATCCCAGCCTGAGCCGCTTGAGCGTGCCATCAAGGATGGACAGCCGGTAAATCTCCTCGATCCCGCAAAACTGATCATGGGCCGAAAAGTTGACGTCCATCAACATGAAGATCAACAGATTGCGGTAGCGGTCAAGTTTGAAGGAGAAGATGAATTTCATATTTTTACTAATGAGAGCTATCTGTTTCCGAGATGGCAAAATCCTGCATGGCGACTTGGACGAGGAGCCTACCGCGTACGCGTAACCGTTTACTATGAGCGCGGACGCTCGGATGATGATTTTGAGCTGATAAATTTTGGCTCCCGGCGGCACAATCTGCGTCTCCGAAGGTGGCCCGACCCATAGGACACTAATCTAAAACACGCATATCGGCCCCAAGCTCAGCGTGTTAATATGTCTCTGTAACCAGCCGCACGATCATCCGGATGACGCACAGAAGCGAATCATTCGGTGCATGATATTGCTTTACTCGCCACCCAGATCTGTGGTACTATTTTTCATTCGAACGTCCCTCGCCCCAGGATTGGAGAATTCTATCTCCTTCCATTTCAACGTATTAGGTGCCCATGGATAATCGTCTCCTGATCATCGAGCCGAACCTTCGCTCTTTCAACAATCACTATGCCGAATTCGTCCGTGTTCTCGGTATGCATGCCGACAGGACTGCCATCGCGGTCATGGCACATCCCGATGCCGACACGATCCTGGCGTCAATGGCTGGCGTTTCCGTCAGCCTTAACGAGCCGCGGGTGGGACGGCTGGCTGCCGAGTGGCGCACCATCGCTCGCTCCGTGTGGCAGCGGATTCCGTTCCTGGTGTTGACCGCCGACGGTCGCCATGGGGCGGCAGTGTCGGTGGCTTCTCTGTTTGGCGGTTCCCCCCCTGAGAGGGCTTCACTCTATTTTCACAAGACCCCTTCGGGGGTGCGTGACAGACTGTTCGGCTTGCTGGCGGCGCGGGCCCGCCGGCATGCCCTGGCCCTTGCCCCTACGGAGACCATTGCCGGATCACTTCGGCGGGCCGGCTGGCGCCGTGTGCACTGCATTCCTTATCCGGTACTGGCCCCGGCAGAGGCGCCGATTCCGGTGCTGTTCCGACAGGTGATGATGGCTGGTGTCGCCCGACTGAACAAGGGGCTCGACCTGATTGTCGCTCTGGCCAAACAATGGAAAAGCGAGGGGCAATCGATTCCTCTTTTTGTTCAGATCTCTAAGAAACATGCGGTACGCCACGGTCACCGCGAGGTTGCCCTGGTGGAGGCACTGGTGGCATCGGGTTACAGTAACCTCACTGTTGATGAACAGGCCCCGGACCGTGTCGAATATGTGAACCGATTCCGCGGAGCCCTGGTGCTTGCGCCCTATGAACGGGAACGGTTTGCAGAAGCGGTGAGCGGTATCGTCCTCGACGCCCTCCTGCATGGGGCGCCGGTCATTGCCACCCGCGGCACCTGGGCCGGCTTGCAGGTGGAGCGTTTCAACGCCGGTGTTACCATCGAGAAACGGACACCGGAGGCATTGGCCATTGCCATAGATACGGTTCTGTCCGATTGGTCAGGATACAGTGAACGAGCCTGCGAAGCGGCCCGTCAGCTCGCTCATGAGCATGATCCCCGCCATCTGATAAACGTTGTTCGCGCGGAAAAGCAATAACGGGCGCAAGCAAATCACATAGCCATAATGAAAATCTCACATTCTATAGAGATTGGCAGTACGCCGGAGATCGTGTTCTCCTGGCTGGAAGACCCTGATCGCGCACGGGCGTGGATGACGAGTGTCACAAAAACAGAAATCATGAGAGAAACGCGCGGCAAGGTAGGCACGACGTTCCGTGAATTCGTGGAAGAAAACGGGCGCGGCACGGAAATGCGCGGCGTGGTTACTGATTTCGTCCCGAAGAAGAGACTGGCATTCTACCTGGAAGGCAATTATAACGAAGCAGAGGTCGCGTTTACCCTGGAACAAACAAGAGAAGGCACCCGATTGACGCAGAATTCCGTAATACAGTTCAAGGGCGTATTGAGAGTAGTGGGCATCTTTTTGGGGCCGTTCTTGAAAAAGAAGATCCTCAGGCAATCGAAAAATGAATTCTTGGCATTAAAAAATCTGTGTGAAGCAGGACCGCAGCAAAGGCATGAAGACACAAGGGTCGAGCAGGAGTCAAAAGATTTATTGGACACGGATAACGGCGGGAAAGACGGATAAAAAAGCAGCGGGTTTAAATAATAGCACACATATAAATTCACCGTCCAAGAATCAAAAGATATTATTGGCCGCAGATAACAGCGGAAAAGGCGGATGAAATGAGATAAGTCCACATATCAAAGCTCAAAATTCAAATGTCAAAAAAAGTTCTAGATTCAAAGTTCAAAGAACGAGGACCTTTTGAACATTGCATTTTTGATATTTATTTGAACTTGGGATTTTGACATTTGAAATTTATCCTCATCGTGGTTTCATCGGAGGAGTTTCTGATGTTCAGATTCATAGGCAGAAAAATGTTGACCGGGCTGATAACCATGCTGCCCGTCGTGCTCACGCTGTACCTCCTCTATTGGCTGGCGGTTTCGGCGGAGTCGGTGCTCGGCGGCGTAATGCGGATGATGCTTCCCGAAAACCTGTACTGGCCCGGCATGGGCGTGGCCGGCGGCCTGATCGTAGTGTTCGTGGTCGGGCTGCTGATGCGCGTCTACGTGATCCAGTGGCTTTTTGCCAGAGGCGAAGAGATCCTGTACCGCATGCCGCTGATCAAGTCGGTGTACCGGGCGATTCGGGACTTTTTCAATTATTTCTCGCCGGTTGAAGAGAAGGAATTCGAGCAGGTGGTGGCAATTACTCTCGGTGATACGGGCATGGAGGTCATCGGCTTCGTGACCCAGGCGAATGCGGAACGTCTGCCAAAGGACCTCCGGGGGGAAGACAGCATCCTGGTCTACCTGCCCCTGAGCTACATGATCGGCGGGTATGCGGTGCTGGTGCCGCGCAGCTCTGTCCGGCCCCTGGACATGAACATGGAGGAGGCCATGCGCTTTACACTAAGCGCCGGCGTGACCGGTCCGCCCGTGCCTCCGCCTGACAACAGTCCATAAATGCTTTCGCTGGAAAGCATAACGGAGGGAGTACCATGACACGCTACAACGGCGTCAACCACCTGGCCATGGCCACGGGGGACATTGATACGACTACCCGCTTCTGGAGGGACCTCCTGGGCATGCCGATGGTCGTGGGACTCGGGGAGCCGGGGTACCGCCACTATTTCTTCGAACTATCGGACCGGGACATGATCGCTTTCTTCGAGTGGCCCGGCGTCAATCCGGTAGAAGAGAAGGAACACGGCAGGCCCGTGAAGGGGCCCTTTGCCTTTGACCACGTTTCGATCGGCGTGGAGGCCGAAGACGTCCTCTGGGATTTGAAGGACAAGCTCAACGCAGCCGATATCTGGGTATCGGAGGTGATCGACCACGGTTTCATCCATTCGATCTACACCTTCGACCCGAACGGCATTCCCATAGAATTCAGCCATGCCGTGCCGGGCATCGACGTCAGGAGCAAGCCCGTCATGTCAGACCGCGCGCCGACGGACGTGGCCCAGGAAGGGCCTGAGCCGGTGCCGGGGAAGTGGCCGGCAGTCAAGAAACCCACGCCCAAAAGCGAACGGCCCGTCTACCCGGGAGCCGGGAGCGAGCTGTTTCACGGAAGAAAAAGGTAAGGGTAACGTCAGCTCAAAAAAAGGGTCTTCTGGGTTTGGTGTGGGTCTTTAACTCAGTTGGAGTGGAGGGAGATGGCGTTTTTCTTTTTTTGCACATCCCCGTACCCCATGCGAAAATTTAGGCGTGCGACCGAGTCC
>DMKB01000162.1 GCA_003454665.1 Nitrospiraceae bacterium
GTGCGTTCCTGTGCCTCGCCCACCATGCTGCAGAGCAGGAAAACCAGGAGAGGCAGCAACCCATACCGCACCAGACGTATTATGAGCCGTCCTCTCGTTCCTTTCGTTCCTTCCATTCTTTCTGCTTGGAGAGAATAAACGCAATTATTTTACTTTGTTCCTCATCGCCTCGGCCATGAACGCGGAGGGGCTCACCAAAAGCAAAGTACGTTTTCTTGGAAGGATCAACAGCGCCGAATTCCTTTACGTACTTACCCTGACTCCTCAATACATCGGTTTTGAGCGCAATGGGAACAATGGGAACGCCCGCTTTTTTTGCGAGTTTTACTCCTATTGTGTTGAAAGTCGCGGGATCAAAGACCACCGACCGGGTGGTCTGGGGGAAAACAATGATCGACGTGCCGCGCTTCAGCCGCTCAGCCCCGCCCTCGAGGACCGCCCTCAGATCATCACGAGGATTTGACCGACCCACGGTGATCGGATCCCGTGAGCGCATGATATGTTTGAACACCGGATACTCGATGAGACTCTGCTTTATCACAAAGGTCACGTCCTTGAACGGCGCGATGATGTGCGGAAGCACAAAAGTCTCAAGGGCACTCATGTGGTTTGCGATAAATACACACGGCCCTTCTAACTTCTTAAAGTGTTCGGTGCCCGTTATCTCAACATGGCCGCCGACGGCCTTCAGCGCATCAACCGTTGCGAGGCTGCTCTCGCACCATGCCGCAGTATCATACTGCCCGCGCTTTGCCTTGGAACTACCGGAGAATACAATGCGCAGAATCTTCCCGTAGAAAACGATCGAAGGAAGATAAGGGATACGGAGAACAAAATCTTTTATCAAAATGCCCGGTCCTTCACTGAGGGATTGTTCGTGCCGCCATGGCCGGATCCCGCTCCTGACGCCGCACGCCCATCATACTATCCAGAAGTCTTATAGCAATGATATCCGCGCCATGCGCTGGCACACCGTCATGAAGGATAGCAGAGGCACGAGATGCTGTCAACCATTTTACGGTCGAGCCCCGCCGTCCAGCCGTACCCTCCGCGCCACTTTTCCCCTTGAAATCAATCCTTTATTTTGTTATGATTAGCCCGTTCAGGAGGACTTGTGCAGAAAGCGGACCTTACATCCAGGACAGTTGCGGGTTTTATCGATTTTCTCATCGTCGTCGGGTTGACGAAACTACCTGATGTCTTCGGCTTTCTGTCGGCCTCCGGCTACATCCTCCTTCGCGATGGTCTCTTCGAGGGGCAGAGCGTCGGGAAAAAGCTGCTCGGCCTGCAGGTCATCCTGGCGGACGACAATAATCGCTCCGTAAGTTTTCGAGAGTCAATCATCAGGAATGTCACGTTTATCCTCACCTATATTCTTTTTTTAATCCCCTATCTGGGCTGGATTCTCGGCCCGATAGCGCTCGCAGCGGAAGGCCTTACCGCGGTCGGTGACGGCAGAGGCATGCGCATCGGAGACCTTCTGGCAAAAACGTATACGGTTCACATTCCGCGGAATACGTCCGGGGAGAGGGCCGCCGACCATGCGCACGATCAGGCAGTCGACGAGCCGCCTGACGATCAATAACCAGCTGCTTCGCTTTTGATTGTGTAGGGCGTTCTCCGTAAACCGAGAAGACTGTTGCGTGACCAGAGTTGTCTGGGCTGCTCCATCATTTTATCCCTCCTGACCGGTGAACGTGGACACCGATGAACGCCGGTTTCGGCTCTGTTTTTTTCGAAAGGAGTTTTTCTCACGATGTTCATCAACACTATCATGGGGTGGTTCTCGAGCGACATGGCCATTGACCTCGGAACGGCCAACACCCTGGTCTACGTAAGAAACCGGGGCATCGTCTGCAACGAACCATCGGTCGTCGCCATGTCGCAGAAGCTGGGCAAGGTCGTCGCTGTCGGCGCTGAAGCAAAAAGAATGCTCGGCAGAACACCGGGAGACATTCACACGATCCGGCCGATCAAGGATGGCGTCATCTCGGACTTTGACGTTACCGGCGAAATGCTCCGGTATTTCATTCAGCGTGTGCATAACCGAAAAACGTTCATCCGCCCCCGTATTGTTATCGGCGTTCCGTCCGGCATCACCCAGGTGGAACAGCGGGCGGTCAAGGACGCGGCCATTTCCTCGGGTGGACGTGAAGTCTACCTGATAGAAGAACCGGTCGCCGCCGCTATCGGTACGGGGTTGCCCATATCCGAACCATCGGGAAACATGATCGTCGACGTGGGAGGCGGCACCACGGACATCGCCGTTATCTCCATGGACGGTGTTGTGTACAGCAAGGCGATCCGCGTGGGCGGCGACAAGATGGATGAATCGATTATCAACTACATCAAACGCAAGTACAATCTTCTCATTGGCGAGATGATGGCGGAGCAGATCAAATTCGACCTGGGCTCCGCATACAAGCTGGACTCGACCAGGCAGACCATGGAGATAAAGGGACGCGACCTGGTGTCGGGTATTCCCAAGACCTTGATCCTGGACGATGACGAGGCGCGGGAAGCGCTTTCCGAACCGGTGAACCAGATTTTGAACGCCATCAAAATGGCACTGGAGAACACTCCGCCGGAGTTGGCCGCGGACATTGTGGACAAGGGCATTGTGCTCGCGGGAGGCGGCGCTACACTCAAGGGAATGGACGTTTTCCTGCGTGAGGAGACTTCGCTGCCCATCATTATTGCAGAGGATCCACTCACCTGTGTCGTACACGGCGCAGGTAAGGTGCTTGATGATATTGACGTTCTGAGAAAAGTCGTCATGTAGCGACGGGAACGGTAGTACGAATGCTCGGGTATAACGGAAAACAAAAAAAGATCTATTTTCTGCTTGCGCTCTTCGCGTTCCTGTTCTGGCTGATAACCGCCCAGGTCAAGAGCGGCCAATTTTTCCTCGAGAAGCCGATTTTCTCCGTTTCCGCGTTTTTCGAGCGAATCATCCACGGTACCTATACGGGAATGCGTTCCGTTTGGAGCGGCTACGTATCACTCGCCGGGACGAGCCGAAAAAACCGGCGGCTCCACGAGGAGATCGCCAAACTCCGCCTGGAAAGCCAGATCACCGATGAACTCCTTATCGAGAACGAGCGCCTGCTGGAGTTGCTTGCCTTCAAAAAAAGGGTACACGCGGCCTCGCTTCCGATCCAGATAATCGGAAAAACCGTGTCACCCTCTTCCAGCACCGTGACGATCAGCAAAGGCTCGGCCGACGGCATCAAGCGGAATATGGCCGTCATCACCGACGACGGCGTTGTCGGCAGGGTCCAGACCGTCCTCGCGGGAGTTGCAAAGGTCATTCTTATTACCGACCCGGCCAATATGCTCGCCGTCAGAGTGCAGCGCAACAGGGAAGAAGGCCTTCTCGAGGGCAAGCTGAGTAACTGTGCCCTCAAGTACGTCTCCTATTACGCAGACGTACAGGAGGGAGATCTGCTCGTTACCTCCGGTCTCGACGGCATCTATCCCAAGGGACTGCCCGTCGCAACGGTGAAGAAAGTCAAGAAGCACGAGGCCAACCCGTACCAGAGTGTCGAGGCTGAACCCATTGTCAGCTTCTCGCGGCTGGAAGAGGCGTTGGTGCTCACCCAATGAAGCCACGCGTCTATTTCATAGTCCTTCTCCTTATCGTCCCTGTCCAGGGCAGCCTGATCAACCCGATTTCCATTGCCGGGTTCACTCCTGATGTGGCCCTTGCCGTCGTCTACATAATCGGCCTGCTCACCACGCCGCGGGAAGCCATCTTTGCCGGCGTGGCAATCGGCCTCATCCAGGACATAAACTCAGCCGGCATTATCGGACTCACCGGTTTGACCCGTGGACTGGCCGGCCTTTTCGCGGGGCTGCTCGGTAAACGGGTGCTGAATATCGCCAGCACCTCGAACATCGCTTTCCTCGGCGCCTTCAGTCTTGCAGAGGCGCTGCTCATCAGTTTGTTCATGCAGGTATCGTACGGAGCAGTCCCTTTTTTCAGCATGCTCTTCGGCTACATGCTTCCCCAGGCCCTCTATACCGGGCTATTCGGCACCGTGGTGCTCCAACTCATTAGCCGCCGGAACATCGTCACGGTCCTGACGCGGCAGTCGCTATCGAAGGAGTGGTAGATGCTTCAGGGAAGTCCTGTCATAATTCAGAGGAGGCTTCCGCTCCTTGCGGCGTTTGTCATTCTGATTGCCGTCATCCTGTTCATCCGACTGTGGTTCCTCCAGGCGGTGAAAGGTGAATACTACTACGACCTCTCGGAGAACAACCAGATACGGCCGATCAGGATCAAGCCGCCCCGTGGGATCATTTATGATCGCAACGGCCGGCTTCTCGTGGAAAACGTCCTCACCTTCGATATCTCCATTGTACCGGAGAACACGCCGGACCTCGGCAAAACAATAGACGCGCTTGCTTCCCTGATTCAGATTACACCCGCAGAGATACACCGCGCATTGGACAGCGCCGCATCGGTGCGGGCAAAATACGAACCGGCAAAGGTAAAAGAAGAGGTTTCCTGGAGGGAAGTCGCCGTTACCGAGGCCCGTCACGAAGACCTGCCCGGCGTAATCGTTGATCCGGAACACAGCAGATACTACCCCCATAGAGGCATTGCTTCTCACCAGCTCGGCTACATTGGAAGGATAACCCGCGAACAGCTGAAGCGTGAAAAAACCGACCGCGGCCGTCTCTCCGGCCAGGCCGGGCTGGAGAGGACCTATGACACCCTCCTGCGCGGAGTCTCCGGGAGAAGAATGATCCAGGTGAACGCAGCGGGCATGAAAGTGAAAGACCTTGGGGTCGAATATCCCCGGCCGGGAAAGGATCTCTACCTCACCATCGACATCGATGTGCAGATTGCCGCCGAGGAGGCGCTCGGCAAGCGCTTGGGCGGTGTCGTGGCCATGGACCCGACGAACGGAGAAGTCCTTGCGCTCGTCAGTCATCCAAACTACGACCCGAACCTCTTCCCGCGGGGGATTTCTCCGAAGGACTGGGAAAAACTGTCTACGGACCCGTCATTCCCGCTTTACAACAGGGCGGTGCAGAGTGTCTATCCTCCCGGCTCCATATTCAAGATCATTGTCGCTCTGGCAGGGCTCGACAGCGGCGCGATAACCCCTGATGATGAAGTAACGTGCAAAGGAGCTATCACGTACGGCAGGCACTCGTACCGCTGCTGGAAAAAAAAGGGGCATGGTACGCTCAGTCTGCACCGCGCCATCGTGGAATCGTGCGATGTATACTTCTACACGATGGGAGAGCGCATCGGTTTCGACCAAATAGCAAAATACGCCCGCAGCTTCGGCCTCGGAAGCGTAACGGGCATTCGCCTGCCCGACGAAAAACCCGGGCTCATCCCTACCCAGGCCTGGAAGGAAAAGACGCTCAATGCACCATGGTACCCCGGGGACACCTATATTAATTCGATCGGCCAGGGATTCGACCTCCTCAGTCCCATCCAGGCCTGCCAGATGATCAGCGCTATAGCGAACGGCGGGTTTCTGTACCGGCCCAAGCTGCTCAAGCGGATTCGGAACCGAGAGAACGGGAAAGTCACCACCTTCTCTCCTGAACATAAAGGCACCATCATACTGAACCAAAAGGCACTCGAGGGAGTACGAAGGGGTCTCATCGGCGTTGTGTCGGAGCGGGGCGGCACGGGCTGGGCGGCACGGAGCGGGCTCACGACCGTTGCCGGGAAAACCGGCACCGCCCAGGTTGTTGCCCAGAAGGATCTGCGGAAAAAATTAACGGGAAAAATTGCAGACCACGCATGGTTCGTGGCATATGCACCCGTGGAAAATCCGACGATAGCCGTAGCCGTCCTCGTTGAGAACGGGGGGCACGGCGGTGCAACCGCCGCACCGATCGCCAGAAAGGTAATAGAGGAGTTCATGAAAAGTGATGGAACGAAGATGGCTCACTAATATACCATGGAGCATGTCGGGTCTTGCAGTCGGCATCGCGATCATCGGCCTTTTCGCGGTCTACAGCGCCACGTTTACGTCCCAAGGCCCTTCTTCCCTCTATTACAAGCAACTGCTCTGGATTGCCGCCGGGATAGTCGTGATGTTTCTGGCGATCATTCCGGACTACCATACGATCGGGCGTTTCGCCTATAGCCTGTACATCGTCTCAATCGTTCTGCTGGTCCTCGTCATGGTCGTGGGGAGAGCAGGCATGGGAGCGCAGCGCTGGCTCTCCCTGGGACCGATAGCATTCCAGCCCTCGGAGCTAGCAAAACTCGCTGTTGTCCTCGCGCTTGCACGATACTTTGCGGAGGATCCACGCCAGAGCTACGGTCTGACGGACCTGGCCAAACCGGCCATTCTGGTGATGATCCCCCTTGTGCTCGTACTGAGGCAGCCGGACCTCGGCACTGCGCTCATGCTGCTTCTTGCCGCGTCCATAGTCATTGTGATCGCCGGACTGCGTATTCAGGCCCTCATGGTCGTCTGCATCGTCGCTGCAACGCTCGCCGCATCCGTTGTACTGGTTCCACCGGTAAAAGGAAAAGTGTGGAATTCACTCAAGCCCTACCAGCAGAAGCGGATCAAGGCATTCCTGAACCCTGAGTCCGATCCCCTCGGCAGCGGCTATCACGCACACCAATCCAAGATTGCCGTGGGCTCGGGAAGGATAACGGGAAAGGGGTTTCTCCAGGGAACGCAGAGCCAATTGGCCTTTCTCCCCGAGCGCCACACGGATTTCATCTTTTCGGTAATCGCCGAGGAACACGGACTCTTCGGGACGGGATTCATGCTTTTTCTCTACCTTGCCCTCCTGCTGCTCGGGATTGAGACTGCTAAAAATGCAAAAGACAAGCTCGGCGCACTTATGGCCGGCGGAATTGTTGCCATGCTGGCGTTGTATGTTTTTATCAATATCGGCATGACGGTAGGTGTCGCGCCGGTCGTCGGCGTCCCGCTCCCCCTCGCCAGTTACGGCGGCACTTCCATTATTACGACGTTTCTCGCCATAGGACTGCTTTCGAATATTCAGATGAGACGATATATGTTGTTCTATTAGCTGTGATAGATTTCCGGTTGGGTGAGGCTCCCGGACT
>DMKB01000287.1 GCA_003454665.1 Nitrospiraceae bacterium
CTACTTCCTCTGCCGGCGCCATAGTTTCAGGCTCAGGTTCAGGAGCAACTGCCGGCTCTGTATCATAGGCAGGCTCTTCCAACTCTTCAGATTCTTGAGACTCTACTAACTCTTGAGACTCTAGGGACTCTACAGACTCTTCCCCACCTGCCCCTGCAACAACAGTATCATCAGACTCTACAACCTCTTCAGACTCTTCCGACTCTTTAGACTCTATCAACTCTTCAGACTCTATGAACTCTTTAGACTCTTCAGACTCTCCCGGTACGGAAGCAGCGGCGATTCCTGCGGCAGCAGCCACGGCCATCTCGTCTTCGACCCCGACGCCCTCTTCCTCTTCTTCCCCTTCTTCCGCAAATACGGCCGCTTCAGCAGCCTCGGCCTCGAAGTCAGGCTCAAGAAGGGCCGGCACGATTTCAGAGGGTGCCTGCTCCATCTCCTTGGACAGGGCCGCGAGGAATTCCTTGACCAGGGCCTTATCGAAGTGAACGGCCAGGGCCTCGACGTTCAGGATGAGCCTCACCGTGGCGGCAGCAGGATAACAGCCGTAGACCACGGAATGGGGCAGAACGATCGGCACCCCGCGCTGCTGCGGGACCGTCAACTGGCTCGCTTCAAAGGCTTCCTCAGTGATGACGAGGGCGCGAAAATCACCGTTCTTGACAAGCATCATCTGCCAGGTGGGAGTGACGATCGAACGCCTGCCGAAACACATCGCGAGATCAAGGACCGGCAGCAGGTCCCCGTCATGCTCAGCCACGCCGATGACGAGGGGCTCCACGTTGGGAACCCGGCGATACTGCTTTATGCGGAAGGAGTCCACGACTTCCGAAGCGGGCAGGGCATGCCGGACGCCGAGGAGTAAAAACTCGGCAACCCCAACATCTTCCCTGCCGTACTGCTCCCCGAAGCGCGAGGCCGGCTTATACCGGTCCGGCAACGGCATCTCTTCTTCATGCTCCGGACTTGCCGATACCAGCACGCCGGTATCGATGAGCGGCAGGATCTCTTTTCGGCGCAGGGCCGCGAAGCGCATCCATCTACACTGCGTAAGAGGCGGCAGCTCTTTGAGCTTCAGATTTCTGGTATAGAGCTTGCCCTTGTCGGAGTCAACAAGGAGCCCGAAGTCTTCTTTTCCCAGGCGTGCGACGAACATGAGCCCCGCCCGCCCGGCTTTCGGAAGCTTTATCCGACGAGACAGGTGGATAAGCGGAATGATCCTGCCCCGGTAATGCGCGATCCCGTTCACGTAGGGAGGGATGAGCGCGAGCCTCGATGCACGCCCCGGCTTTACCGCGTCATGCTTGATGTCCCCCGCCGGGGCGGCAAAGGACTCGCCGCCGCTCACGAAGACCCTGACGCTTCTTATGGAGGAGAGGGACAGGGGCCGCTGCCCGGTGACGTGAAAATCAGCCATCGGCGGTTCACGATCTGCAGTGAGAACGCGATCGTAGAGGAGGGCAATATCGATAATGGGAACAGGCTCCGAGGCATGGAGCGCACAGGTTTTGATGAGCGGCGTCTTCAGATAATCTGGTATATCGAAGACATCGCTCGATGAGATCGAAACTTCCTTGATTTCGCCGTCGATGATGAAGCCGGGGACCTTCTCCTCTTCGGAGAGGACCAGGATGCGGTTTTTTCCGCGGCGGGTAATGGGCGAGAGCCCGATGCAGACGGAGAGGTCGGCCAGGGTGATGGTGCGGTCGTCAAGAATGGACATGCCCGCGATGCAGGTGGGGCTGAGCGGCAGCCGGTGCAGGGTCTCGATGCCCCTGACAGCGAGGATCTCATCTTTCCATACGCCATACCTGATTCCGCCGAGGTTAAGAAGAAGGAGTTCTCTCATACCCTTAGATTGTGCTTCCAAAGGCGGCATTTGTCAAGTATGAGAGCAACTGAATTTTACCTTCCCGTCACCCCACACCGACCATGCGCTTGGCGGAAATCACCGTATTTTTCATCAGGATGGCGATCGTCACCGGGCCGACACCGCCGGGGACAGGCGTAATCAGGGAAGCCTTTTTCGACACACCGCTAAAGTCAACATCTCCCGTTGTGGTGCCATCTTCCTGAATCGAAATGCCTATATCTACCACTACGGCCCCATTTTTTACCATATCCGGCTTGATCAAACCCACCTTCCCCGTTGCGCTGCAGAGAATATCGGCCTCTTTCGTCTCATCACCCAGGTTCCGGGTCTCCCGATGACAAACCATGACCGTCGCCTCGCGCGCGAGCAGCATCATCGCCAGCGGCTTGCCCACGGCCAGGCTTTTTCCCACAACCACAGCTTTTTTGCCCCTGGGATCGATTCCGTACTGTTCCAGCATTTTCATGACGCCATAGGGGGTGCAGGGAAGAAAGGTGGACCGGACGGAAAGGTTGGAATTCGGCTCGAAGAGCTGGGGCGTGGATTCATCGGCAGAAAGCCTGCCTACGGAGATTGCTCCCTGGCCGTCGACGTCCTTCTCCGGAGCGATGGCGTTCACGACTTTCCTCGTGTCGATATGGGGCGGCAGGGGCATGAAGACGAGGATGCCGTTGACCCGCTCATCAGAGTTGAGCGTCTTGACGAGGTTCAGGATTTCATTGAGGCTTGCCGCTTCCGGGAGGGAATGATGGAATATGTCGATGCCCGCGCGCTCCGCC
>DMKB01000216.1 GCA_003454665.1 Nitrospiraceae bacterium
CCGGGCTACACGGATTTTCAGGATAACGGCAAATACTCCTGGGTCAAGTCTCCCTCCTTCTACGGCAAACCGGCACAGGTCGGCCCGCTGGCGAACGTTCTCTGCATGTATGCCGCCGGACATGGGCCGACGAAAACATACGCGAAGCAGGTGCTTTCCACCGCCGGGAGCCTGGCCGGCGCCAAGATACCGCTCAGCGCGCTCCACTCCACCATCGGCCGCCATGCTGCACGGGCGATCCGCTGCGCTGTGCTCTATGATGCCCTCGCTACGCAATGGGAGATGCTGGTGAACAATATCGCAGCGGGGGACGCAAAGACGTTCAACCGTCCGACCTTTCCGAAGGGCGAGATCACAGGCTTTGGCTTTCACGAGGCGCCGCGTGGGGTCCTTTCGCACTGGGTGGTCATCAAGAACGGCAAGATCAAGAACTATCAGGCAGTCGTACCGTCTACATGGAATTCCGGTCCGAGGAACCAGAATGATGCCCGCGGCCCCTATGAGGCTTCACTGATCGGCAATCCGGTAGCAGACGCTGATCGGCCGCTGGAGGTGCTCCGGACCATTCATTCCTTCGACCCCTGCCTTGCCTGTGCTATCCACATGGTGGACGCAACAGGAAAAGAGACTACGAAGGTAAGCGTATTGTAGGACGGTTTTTTCGTAAAGAAGTGCAAGGGCCCTCTGCTCCCCTGGTCGTGGTTGAGGTGTGTGGGATGGAGGGTCTTGTCGTTTTCGGGAGAAAACAACACCGCTATGGAACCGGTCATTTCCGTCATCGGCCTGGGCAACATACTCATGATGGATGAAGGCGTCGGCGTGCATGTGGTGAACGCGCTGCGGGAGCGGTACGCCTTTTATCCTGAGGTGGACATCATAGACGGCGGCACCTCGGGGCTCGATCTTCTGCCGTATATTGCAGGGCGCGACAAAGTGCTTATCATCGACGCCGTCGATTTCGGGAAAGAACCCTGTTCTGTGGGATTGATCGAGAACGACGGCATTCCTGCAGCGCTCCAATCGAAGGTTTCCCTCCATCACCTGGGGCTATCCGATGTCCTCTCCGTAGCGCTTCTGCAGGATGCTGCGCCGAAGGAAATCTGCCTCATCGGTATCCAGCCGAAGACAATTGATCTCGGCCTTGACATGACCAGGGGGATATGGGATAACATAGAAACCGTCATTGACCATGCCATTCAAAAATTGCAGGATTGGAACGTGCAATGTGTCTTGCAGTCCCGTCAAAAATCATCGAAATAAAGGACCATGTTGCAACCATCGACGTTTTTGGCGCCCGAAAGGAAATAAGTCTCATGCTCCTTCCCGAGACGCCGCGGGTGGGGGACTATGTTCTTATTCATGCCGGCTTTGCCATCCAGACGATCGTCCGCGAGTCAGTTGAGTCAGGTGAGGTTATGCACGAATCGTCAATCGCCCTCAGTATTCTTGACATTGCCGAAGAACAGTGCCGGGAGCAGGGCTGCAGCGCGGTGAACGCCATTCGCGTGCGGATCGGGAAAGCAGCCGGGGTCCTGCCGGACTCACTTCTGTTCGCCTTCGATGCCCTCAAGGAAAATACCGTAGCTGAGAAGGCGCAGCTTCTCATCGATGTCGTTCCCGTCGGGGGGAAATGCAATTACTGCAAACAAGAGTTCGACGTCGACGGGGAGCCCTATATCTTTGCCTGTCCGCTCTGTGGTTCATCCGATTTTGTGATCGAGCGCGGCAGGGAAATGGATGTTGAGGACATGGAGATGCAGTGATGAAGGTTAAGGTCGTCAGCAAGATCCTCGAAGCCAACGACAGGATAGCAGAGGAGAACCGGAAACGGTTCGCGGATGCAGGGGTCACTGTCGTCAATCTCATGGGCGCCCCCGGTGCAGGAAAAACCTCTCTCCTCGAGCGGACGATACGGGCGCTGTCTCCCCGGATGCGGATCGGCGTGATCGAAGGGGACATCGTCGGAACGGACGATGCCGAACGCATCGACAGCCTGAACGTTCCCGTTGTGCAGATAAACACAGGTGGCGCTTGCCATCTTGATGCCAATATGATCAGCGAGGTTCTCGAAGAACTGCCGCTCAAGGACTTGGACCTGCTCATCATCGAGAACGTAGGGAACCTTGTCTGCCCGGCAGAGTTCAGGGTCGGTGAAGACATGAAGATGATGGTCCTGAGCATAGCCGAGGGGCATGACAAGCCGCTCAAGTATCCCCTTATGTTCCGTGAATCTGCGGCGCTTGTCCTGAACAAGATCGATATTCTGCCCTACATGAACACGGATATGGACAGGCTCAGGAACGATTCCCTGGCCATTAACGGGGATTTGAAAATTTTCGAAGTCTCCTGCACGACTGGCGAGGGGATCGACAGATGGACTCAGTGGCTGACCGGGCTCATGTCATAGTAAAAGGTGTTGTACAGGGAGTTGGATTCAGACCGTATGTCTACACCCTCGCCGGCAGGCTTGGCCTCAAAGGATATGTGACCAATACGGACGGCGGTGTTTTTATCGATATCGAAGGTGAGCGTCTCGACGAGTTCGTCCGCAGGCTCTCACCGGAAGCGCCGCCTCTCGCTCGAATTAGTGATCTTTCCGTTATCCCGCTGCCGTTTCACGGCTATCAGAAGTTTACTATACGGGAAAGCGAAGACCATGCGGGCATTGGGCAGTTTACGCTCCTATCACCCGATGTCTCGGTTTGTGATGATTGCCTGAAAGAGCTGTACGATCCTCAAGAGAGAAGATACTGTTACCCTTTCATCAACTGCACCCACTGCGGTCCGCGGTACTCCATTACCAGATCCATTCCTTACGACCGTCCGAACACGACCATGGCGCCCTTCACCATGTGTCCCGCATGCCTCGCAGAATATAACAACCCGAGCGACAGGAGATTCCATGCTCAGCCGAATGCCTGTTCGACGTGCGGACCGGAAGTGGAGTTCAGAGTTCGAAATACGGAGTGCGAAATGCTGGAGCCCGCTTCGGGGGAACGCGGCGTAACGGCGACACGGTTACCGAGTTACAAAAAGGAGAGCGCCGGGATCGGGGTAACGGGCACCGAAGCGTTGCTGGAGACCATAGGACTGCTGAAAGCCGGGGGCGTTGTCGCCATAAAGGGGCTCGGAGGCTTCCACATCGCCTGCGATGCGACGAACGATGTCGCTGTCAACAAGTTGCGGGAGAGGAAAAGGAAAAGCAACAAACCTTTTGCGGTGATGTGCCCGGATATTTCATCGGTCGAGAGATTCTGTGAGGTCTCCGAAGAAGAAAAGCCCCTTCTTTTGTCTCATAAGAGGCCCATTGTGCTCCTGAATAAGAAGATGCGCCCCGGTCCCGACGATTTGCTTGCGGCAGCTGTTTCTCCGAACAACCGCTCTGTTGGTTGTATGCTCCCGTATACGCCTCTCCATTATCTCTTATTTTATCATCCTCTTCGTGGGTTGCCTGATATCCAGGACGTAAAAGCGAAAAAAACGGAGCCACACTTCTCCGCACTCGTCATGACGAGCGGGAATCTGTCTGAAGAGCCAATTGTCTGCAGTAACGATGAGGCCCTCGAAAAACTGGGTGGTCTTGTAGACGCATTTCTTGTTCATAACAGGAATATTTTCACGCGCGTCGATGACTCAGTCGTAAGGATCCGGACACGGAGACAAGGAGACGCGGAGACGGACAGGAGTGAAGGAGTTACTCCCCGTCCCCCCATCCCCGCGTCGCCGCGTCAAGTATTCTTTATCCGTCGTTCACGAGGATATGCTCCAGAGCCGGTTGCGCTCCACGAGGATGGTCCTGAGGTTCTCGGATGTGGAGCTGATCTCAAGAACACGTTTACCCTTACGAAGGGCGCTTTTGCCATACCGAGCCAGCACATCGGCGACATGGAGAATTATGAAACCCTGAGGTTCTTTGAGGAAAGTCTCGAGAATCTCAAGTCTGTTTACCGAGTGGACCCAGTTGCACTTGTCCATGATCTTCATCCGGGATATTGTTCGACGAGGTGGGCCGTTGAGAAGTGCGGAGTGCAGAGTGCGGAGCACGGAATTGAAAGCACTGAATCGGCGATCGGCAATCCGCAATCCGAAGTAGAGCGTTTTGCAATTCAACACCACTATGCCCATATCGGGTCGGTGATGGCTGAACAGGGGCTGACGAGGAAGATCATCGGCGTTGCCTTCGACGGTACCGGATACGGCGCTGACGGAAACCTCTGGGGCGGCGAGATTCTTATAGCCGATACGTATGAGTTTGAACGAGTCGGACAGTTCAAGTATGTCCCGCTTCCCGGCGGCGAGTCGGCGATCCGAGAACCCTGGAAAACAGCGGTGAGTTATATTCTGGACGCCGCGGGAGAGAAAGCATTTGATTATTTTGATCAGATTGGTTTTTTTGAACGATATGGGAAGAAAAGCATTGAGCAACTATCCCGGATTCTCCATTCCCGCGATCTCTCTCCGCTGTCATCAGGCGCCGGCAGACTGTTTGATGCTGTCTCCGCCATCCTCGGGATATGTGACAGAAACACCTTCGAAGGAGAGGCTGCCATGACCCTGGAGTCTATAGTCAAGGAAGGGGAAGAAGGAGAGTATCCATTTGATTTTAATCGTGAAAATGGCTATACTACCGTCGATTTCTCCCGGGGTATCCTCGGAATTATCGAAGACATGGTTCAGAGGAAGAACACCGGCTTTATAGCGACCAAATTTCATAACACGAGTGCATCGGTCATACGGCATGAGGTCAAAAGGCTGGGAAAGAAATACCGTCTTTACGATGTCGCACTGAGCGGCGGTACGTTTCAGAACCGGTATCTTCTTGACAGAACGGTACGGTTGCTGGTATCAGAGGGCATGAATGTTTATGTGAATCAAATGGTTCCAGCCAACGATGCCGGGATATCTCTGGGTCAGGCCTATATCGTGAGAGAAAGGCTGAAGAGCGGGGAGCGGGAACGGTAACGAGACCCGTTTCGTCATATGGACCGAGCCGACCATGTCAGCGTAAAAGACACGGCAACGCGGTTGCCTTGGTCCAAAATAACCAAACCACGATACGGGCATTATAACCGAATCCGTTGAACGGTTTAACAGTATGAAACAAATGCTCGCTGAAATACATGATCTGACGGACAAAATCGGCAGGCCCCTCAAGCTCATGGAGGTCTGCGGAACCCATACGGTCGAGATCTTCCGGCATGGCGTGCGAGATGTGATTCCGAGAGACATCAGTCTCCTGAGCGGCCCTGGTTGCCCCGTCTGCGTGACTTCGGTACGGGACGTTGATACAGCGCTTGCCATTTCAAAAATTCCCGGGATAACCCTCGCGACTTTTGGAGACATGATGCGCGTACCCGGTGGGAGAGAATCACTGCTCTCAGCCCGGTCGGAAGGAGCGAACATAGAGGTTCTCTATTCACCCATGGACGCCCTGACGCTTTCCCGGAAGGGGAACGGAAAGGAGGTCGTTTTCTTCGCAACCGGTTTCGAGACAACCTCACCGCTTATTGCTGCTACTATTCTCGAAGCAGAACGAATGGGTATTAAGAATTTCTCTATTTATTCGGCACATAAGCTCGTACCGCCTGCATTGAAGGCGCTGCTTGATTCACCTGATGTCCAGGTGGACGGTTTCATACTCCCCGGCCACGTGAGCACCATTATCGGCAGCAAGCCGTACGAATTTGTTTCTGCTCAATACGCAAAGCCGTCGGTGATAACAGGCTTTGGAGCGGAGGACATTATCGAGGGCATTCTCATGATCGTGAGGCAGATTGCTCAGAAAAGACCGTCAGTAGAGATCCAGTACCGTACCGTAGTCCGCAATGAAGGCAATCCGAGGGCTCTGGCACTGCTCGATCAATGGTTCGAACCCACTGACGCATACTGGAGAGGTATCGGCGAAATTCCCGAGAGTGGGCTGAAACTCCGGGAGCAGTATCGTACATACGACGCTCAGTCGCGATTTCATCCAGAGGTGGAGGAGCATCAGGAACCGAATCTCTGTTCCTGCGGCGACATTCTCCGCGGAGTAAAGATTCCTCCCGAATGCGACCTGTTCGGCACGGGCTGCACGCCTGACAGTCCCATCGGCGCCTGCATGGTCAGCACCGAGGGGAGCTGCGCTGCGTACTACAAGTACGCAAGTACAAAATAGTTTTATCACAGATGAACACGGATTATCACGGATTGTAAAAAAGCTTCGCGCCTTCGGTCTTATCCGTGTAGATCAGTGTATATCCGTGGCAAGGGATTGACTTTAATTCTATGACGGACAAAATTCTTTTAGGACACGGCAGCGGCGGCATGTTGATGCACGAGCTGATCAGGGAGCACTTCAGCCCGGCATTCGGTATGGACGGCTTCGGTGATTCGGCTATCCTGAGCGTGCCATCTGAGAAGCTTGCATACACGACGGACTCCTCTGTGGTGTTCCCCCTGTTTTTTCCCGGAGGCAATATCGGCGACCTTGCGGTGAACGGAACGGTAAACGACCTCGCCGTTTCGGGCGCTGATCCGCTTTTTCTGACGGCGGGATTCGTCATAGAGGAAGGTTTTCCGCTTTCTGATTTGAAGCGTATTATTCTTTCCATGGCAACGGCAGCGGAAAAGGCTGGAGTAAAAATCGTTGCCGGTGATACGAAGGTGGTGAACAGGGGCAAAGCTGACGGGATCTTTATCAATACCTCCGGTATCGGTGTGCTGCCCGATGGGCGGGAACTTTCTCCCTCAAAGATCGAAAAAGGGGACGCCGTCGTGATAAGCGGCGAGATCGGCAACCACGGTGTCGCTGTTATCTCTGAGCGGAACGGGATCACTTTTGATCCCCCCGTCGAAACTGATTCCCGGCCGTTAAACGGCCTTGTCCGGAACATGTTCGAAGCGACAAATGGTATAAGCTTCATGCGTGACCCGACACGGGGGGGCCTCGCTACGACGCTCAAGGAGGCTGCACTGGAATCAGGTATGTGCATACGGATCCGGGAGGAGGCTCTCCCAATACCTCCGGGGGTAAAGGGCGCTTGCAGTCTTCTCGGCTTCGATCCGCTCACCGTGGCGAACGAGGGAATTCTGGTCGCGATCGTGAACGGCAACGCCGCGGATACGCTCGTGACGGCGATGAAGAAGCATCCTGACGGCTACCATGCGTCACGCATTGGGACGGTTGAAGACGCACCACCGGGCATGGTTTTGCTGGAAACAGCCATCGGCGGCAGCCGCATCATCGATATGCTCCGGGGTGAACAGTTACCGCGTATATGCTGAACGTTGGACCAATGCTGTATTGGACATGTATCAAATGGAAAAAAGCTCGAGGATAATCAAACGAGGAACGGGAGGAAATAGATGATCTATAACCTGGTCAGTTTCATCGGGATATTCGCTCTCATGGCTTTTGCGTGGCTTCTTTCGACGGACCGAAGACAGGTCAACTGGCGCGTTGTTCTCTGGGGTGTCGGCCTCCAGCTTATCGTCGGCATCTTCATCTTTGTTATTCCTATCGGCGCCAGGGTCTTTCTCTTTTTGAACGGTGTCGTTGTCAATATCCTCGAGAGTGCTTCCGCCGGGACGAAATTTCTCTTCGGCAGGCTTGCCCTGCCGCCCGGGACGACGAATGCAGCGGGAGAGGCTTCCCTGGGATTTATCCTTGCATTTCAGGCCCTCCCGACGATCATATTCTTCTCGAGCCTCATGGGATTGCTCTACTATGTCGGAATTATGCCGCGGCTGATCAGGCTGTTTTCCACGATGTTCACCAGTCTCATGAGGATCAGCGGAGCGGAATCACTCTGTGCAGCGAGCAATATTTTTGTCGGCATCGAGTCGGCCACGACCATTCGACCCTATTTGATGACCATGACGCGGTCTGAGTTCGGCACCATTCTCACGGCCGGCATGGCAACCGTTGCGTCGAGCATCCTGGCGCTCTATGTCTTTATTCTTCAACCACAGTTCCCGACCATTGCCGGTCACCTCATATCAGCGTCGCTCTTGTCAGCGCCAGCGGCCATTGTGATGTCCAAGCTCCTGCTGCCGGAGACAGAGAAACCCGAGACCCTGGGTGTGGATGTTTCGCTCCACTACGAGAAAGAGTCGACATTCATGG
>DMKB01000161.1 GCA_003454665.1 Nitrospiraceae bacterium
GACATTTGATTTAATTTAAAGAATCCATCCTGTCCATCCTGTCGAAAAATCCCTCGCTTTGTTCTGCCCTCCGTGTCCTCTGTGGTTACGCTTTGTCTGAATCTAATCTTTTTTTGCCGTTTCCCCAACGCCCCGCATCTTCATGAATTTCCCGTTGCACTCATAGTATATCTCTCTCACGGGTTTTGTTCCACGCTTTTTTCCGGGCCGGTAGAGATACGCCCGTTTCTGCGGCTCCTGGCCCGTGGTCACCGTATAGGTCACGGTGCTGTCCCGCACAACGCTGTCCTTGCCTGCCCACAGGATCGTTGTCCCTGCCGGCAGGATGTCAATGATCCTCGCCCTGGTCTTTCCGGCAGGTGCGGTCACGGAGAAGGCGGCTGCAGCGACAGTGCTGTATTCATTACGTTTCGGAGTGACTGCACGAACGATGGCGCGCAGGAAATGGCTGTACACGTTGACGGTCCCCGCCTGGAGCGTCGACGTGACGACGGAGAAGGGCAGCACGATCACCCTTCCCGAACCATAGATGTCCATAAGGGCAACAGGCCGGTTGTCTTTCGAGATCACTGCCAGCGGTCGGGCCCCTATCTTCTTTGGAGGCAGGATCGTCCCGCTCACCGGTATGGTCCCCGACAGATCAATGCCGGCATCCTTCGGGATCGAAAGGACCCTGTTTTTGTCACGAAGGGGTCTGGCGAAACGAAAACCGAAGGACTGGGCAGCGGCCCTGCTCTGGTCACTGGTCCCGATGACCACCATTCCCTGGCCCTGCTTCACCCGCTCCTTGAGCCAGCTGAAGGTATCGCTCACCTCATCATGTTCAAAGAGGACATAGGAAGTGAACATGCCGGTCATGGCCTGCTTTCTGAAGTCGCGGGCACGGCTCACGATTTTGTAATACACGGCCTGGCCGTCGAATGCTTCGTCGAGGATCTTTTTCTCCAGTATCCGGTTGACGTCCTTGTCAGCCGGACTTTGGAGAATAAGCACACGCGGTATGGCGGTGGTCATCTCCTTGATCGCAGCAGGGGGGGGAACCAAGAGGGGCATCTCGGCGAGGAGAAAGTCTTTCGACATGTTGAGGGGCCGGTTTTTCGCCCGGGCTTTGAGCCGCAGGGTGTATCGGCCGGGGGGAACCCGGTGTTCGGCGAGATGCACGGTCTTGGGGCCTTCGGAAAAGCCGAACTGCTTTGCATAGACCGGTCGGCCCTGGTCGGGAGATTGGATTGTTACTGAGACCTCGCCGCTTGTTGTGGGGATGTTGCCTCTGCTTGTGACACGATACCGAAGCACGAAGGGGCCGCAGGAGGAGAGGGCAGCAGGCGTGCCGCTGAGGGATCCGCGGAGCAGCAGGGTGGGGAGAATGGTGATTCTCGTGGAAGTCGATGCCAGGGGCTTTGCGCTCAGGAGCTGTGCGGCAATGTGATAGTCTCCCCGTGGTAACGTCGGGAAGCTGAAGGAGCGCTGGACGTTCATCTCCCGGCCTGGTTTCAGCCTGTTGATCACCAGGGATTCGCGGGCGAGCAGGGAATTGCCCGGGCTTACGAGGCGATGGTTCAGGCTGAGGGATTTTACCGTGTCCTCCGTGAAGTTCATGGCGACCATCCTGAAGAAGATCTTCTCACCGGCGTTGAAACTCTTTTTCTCCGGCTTCAGGGTCACGAGAAAATCTGGAATCATCACCGCCAGGGCAGCGATGTTATTATTCTTGTCTGTTTCCGTAACCGTTGCCTCCGGATCTACTGCAACGTAGAGTTTCCTGAGGCCTGCTTTTTTTAAAAGAGGCCAGATGATCGTCGCATGGCTTTTTTTGCCGGGATCGAGGGGAGGAACATCTGCAGCACCGATGCGCTTGCCCTTGTCACGGGGATCACTATCGTAGAGGATGACCCGGCTCTTGCCAGAGGCCTTTTTTCCCCGGTTCACGATGGAGACGCGCACCGGCAGCACGCTTCCATGGTGCTTCGGTACTTCCAGCCTTGCTGTAAGGTCCGGAAAATCAGTCCCGTAGGTGAATGAATGCTCGGCAGAGGTCTTTGCTGTTCCCGGTGTGACTACGGCCCGAATTGTTTGGAATCCCCTGGCCGGGGAAGGAATCGTCGCTTTCAGCCGGTGCATGCCCGAGAGCACGATTCGCTCCCGGTGTATCCGTTTCCCTTCGAGATAGAGGTCGATCCTGGCTTTGCCTTTACCATAAACAGAGGCGGAAACCTTGACCGGTCCTGTCGGCTCGTAATAGACAGGCCGCTCCTTCGTAATGCCGAGTATCGCGGCGTCACCCAGATCGATGATCCTCCGGCCTGACGCGACGGCAACAGGCTCCTGAGGTATGCCCGCGCCTTCAGGCAGGGTGACATACAGGCCGTAGATAAGTTCCCCCATCCCCGATGGTGCTTTCTTGAAGGCAAGGGGGATCCGTATGTTCTGCCTCCCCCGGGAGACACTGACCTTTTTTTCCAAAAGCGCTGAGACCCTGCCGTCGGGCCTGCGGACCCAGAGTTTCATGGTTCCCTCGAAGGCCCGGTCGGAATGGAGACGAAAGAGGGCTTTTGCCCGGTATGTGCTGCTGTCGCTGTTTTCCTGGAGGGAAAGACGGAGAAACTTCGTCCTGTTGCCCACGATGGTCACGGTCAACGTACCGCGCTGTATGATTTCGTCCTTGTGTTGGAGTGTCCATGCAAGGGGATAGGCGCCTGAAGGCAAATCAGGGGGGATGACGAAGTTGGTGCTGCCGTTTTTCGCGATCATCCGGTCCTCGATCTGGCCGAGGCCGATGAGGGTCAATTCACCGCTCTCCAGCCCCCTGACGGATATGGTCGCTTTCTGGCCTGGATAATAGGCGTCCCGGTCGAGGAAAATGCCTTTTGCCTGCTGATGGGGAATCGCGATTCTTCCCCGCTCGAGAAGCCTGCCGCTTGCGTGGTAGACGGCGTAGGGGACCGATGTCCCTCCTTTTTTTGCCGGCAAGCGAAAGGAACGAGATGCCTTATTTTTTGCGAGGCGGAGGGGTTTCTGTTGTTCCGCTACCCTGGCGACAAGTTGAAGATCAGCCGGTATTCCCTTATCACGGGCGATCGAAAGGGTGACGTTCATCCCACTCTCGGTACGAACTATTGACGGTGTGACCCTGATCTTCTGCTGAATTTTGCCGAGGGATTGCCGAGAGCGTCTCCTGTCTTTCAGCAGGGATTTCCTCGCGATGCTGAACCACCCGAAGGCGCTTTCCGCGGCAGGGGCTATCGCTTTGCCGGCCCTATTGAGCAGGCTATAATCAAGGCGGTAGACGCCTGGCTGTATCTTCTTCGGTACCGTGAAGCGGAAGGGGACATCCCGCTTCCCGGCGGCAGGGGTGGCGAGCGTTACCACCTTTCTCATGATCGGACGCTTTCTGCCTGGCCTCATGATCATGATCCTGGCTGCTGACGGTCTCTTCCCCTTGGGAATCACCATGCTGAGTCTGAGGTCCAACGGCTTGCCCGGCGAAGCCTCTTTCACGCGGCTGCGCGCCTTTGCCCAGGACAGGAGGTCACGGACGAGTTTCTTTTCATCGTGATGCAGATGACCCTGACCGTGGGAAATATCGGAAAAGAGGGTGGTGACGACGACCCATCCGGACCCGAAAGGGTAGAGAATAAGCGTCGGCTCCCCGTCTTTCCGAGACAGGAGTATCTCGGTTCGCCCCGGATAGGACGCAAGATAGCCCTCTGTCTCCAGTTGCGGCGCCGCTCTCCTCATGCCCGAGAGGATGGGGTGTCGACTCCTGATTGTAGATGCCCGGAAGAGGGGGCCGAAGTCCTCTGACCAGCCCAGGGCCTGGATGGATTGACCCGGCGGTACGGGAAGGGCGGAAA
>DMKB01000329.1 GCA_003454665.1 Nitrospiraceae bacterium
GCCCTGGCAAACAGGATCATCAGGATCATCGGCATCAACGGCTCCCGAGCCATAGCGAAGATCGCCTCGCTCCTCCTTGCGGCGATTGCGGTGAAGCTGATCAGGAGCGGGATATTCAAGCTGATGGCAGACGGATAAAGCGGAGAGATCACAAAAGTAGAGTATGAATCGATGAAAAAGGACATCTCGTAACCTGAGGATCAAGGAATGAAAAGCGACTGACTTCTTCCAATCACCGTCTTTTAATTATTACCGGTCTGCTAGATTAAACTGAATCGGGAAAGTTTTATATTGACAGTTTCACTTACGGCATGTTAAAAGTAAATATCTGCATCGGCGCACCAGGCTCAAGGGTTAAAAATGCGAAAGTCAAAACTTAAGATATTCTCTGCCTTGCTGGCGCTTTTTGCGTATGTCCTGCTGTCTTCTTTGGGCGCCGCAGGCTCGGTGTTGTGCTTTGCCCAGGACGGGCATCTGGCAGTAGAAGTCGCCCAATACTGCAGCAAGCAGAAAAAAGATTCACCTTCTTCACCCGTGCCTTTTTTCGCCATCTCGGGACCAAAGGATCAAGCCGAGCCATGCACTGACTTTCCGACGTCCTATAGTGCGGCTGTTGCCAAAGCTTCCACCCAAAAGAAAGATGTACGGAATGCTCAGGCAGCAGTTTTCTCTCCCCCCCCATCTCTGTTTCCGGACGTTCGTACCATACTTTCTTCTCCGCTGTGTTCACGATCCGTCAGGCCCAATCTTGAACTCATCCGAACCGTCGTTCTCCTGATTTAATCCAAACAATCTCTTCTTAAGCTCGTTTTACAGCCGAAAGACATCAGGCCTTCTGTATCAGAAAGGCGAACTTCTCGAATAGTTTCCATTCCTATTCCCGGGCATACAGTCCATGCCTTCTGTTGATTTCTTTTCGGCTATTTTTCCAACAGGAACAGTAATCATGCTCATAACGGACATATCATGGAGGGTTTTGAATGCTTTTAAGAAAACCTTTGCCTATTGTTCTTGCTTTGGTGCTCGCTTTTGCATTATCACCTCAGACATATGCAGGCCAGTCGGCATCAGCGTCAGCTCACAGAAATAGGACAACCGTCGGGCAGGTCGATAATGGTCTACCCGGCGCACGAGAAAGCGCTGATACAAAAGAGCCTAGAGGAATAGTGACGATGCAGAAAGCGGTCGTGCTCGCATTATCAAAAAATTTCAAGCTCATGGCGTCCTCACAAGAGGTCGGTGCGCGTGACGCCGCAGTGCTTCAGAAACGCCTGCTTCCCAATCCGAAACTCGCAGTGGAAGTGGAGAATATCCTGGGCGACAATCAGTTTCGCGATTACGAGCAGGCGGAAACTACTATCTGGCTGAGCCAGCGTGTTGAATTGGGCGGCAAGCGCTCGAAGCGGACGCTCGTGGCAACCCTGGGTCGCGACCTGGCGGAGTGGGACTATACCGCAAAAAAACAGGACATCGTCACCGAGACAACAAAAGCCTTTATCGACGTCCTTGCGGCACAGGAACTGGTGCGTTTGACGGAGGAGATCGTGCGCCTGGCACGGCAGTCTTTTGAGACGGCGGCGGCTCGTGTCGAAGCAGGAAAGGCTTCTCCCATAGACGAGACAAAGGCATCCGCCGCGCTGTCGATGACGCAGATAGAACATAGGCGCTCCCAGCGGCTTCTTGATGTCACGCGAAAGCGGCTTGCCGCGATGTGGGGAAGTTCTATTCCGCTGTTCACGAGAGCTGAAGGTCGCCTCGACGAAGAGATTTCCTTCGCTTCGTACGATGATCTNNGCCAATCCCGACATCGCCCGCTGGTCGACGACAATTAAGCAGCGTGGCGCGGCATTGCAACTGGAAAAAGCAGGCAGAATCCCGGACCCTGTTTTCGCCGTCGGCGTCCGACAATTTAATGTATCGGACGATACCGCCTATGTAGCGGGCATGACGATTCCGCTTCCGCTCTTCAACCGTAATCAGGGCAGTGTGCAGGAAGCCGTAAACAGACTGGCAAAAGCGGAGGAGGAGCAAAAAGACGCTGTCGTCCGGACACGCACCGCACTCTCGGAGACATACGAAATGCTTTCGAATGCACTGCACGAAGCGTCGACATTGAAAAGCGACGTGCTGCCGGCGCTCCAGGGCGCCTTTAGTGCCATCCAGGAAGGATACCGGTACGGCAAATTCGGCTATCTCGATGTTCTTGATGCCCAGAGAACGCTTTTTCAGTCGAAGATCCGGCATGTGGAAGCCCTGGCTGCCTACCGGAAAGCAGCCGCCGACATGGAGCGACTGACCGGCATGAGCGTGCACGAGAAGGACAGTTTAAGGAAGGACAAAAGGAACGAGCCATGAAAAACAACGGAGGACAAAAAGCAGAAGGGGCATGGATACCGCGATTGAACCAGACCATTCGGACCGGCGTCGATAAACTGCAGTCTCTCTACCATGCGGCCAGAGTCAACGTGTTCGGACATAAAAAATTAGTCATGATATTGGCCGCGCTCTCCGCGGTTGTATTGATCGTGGTTGCGACAACGCTTCTTACGCGCGAAGAAGCGAGAGTCGCAGAGCATGGAGAAGCGACCCACGATGCCCACGAAGGCGAACAGATCGTACGGCTCCACGATGAAGAGCTGGAAGAATTCGGCATTGCGGTAGACACGGCCGGTCCGGGAACGCTGACCGTACAACGGGAGTTTCCCGGAGAAATCACTCCCAACTATGACAGGCTGGCCCATGTCGTCGCCCGGGTATCGGGAGTCGTCCGGAAAGTGTACAAGAGCCTGGGCGACAGCGTTCGGGCAGGCGAGACCTTGGCCGTGCTGGACAGCAGGGACCTTGCCGACGCGAAGGCCGCATACCTTGCGGCATTGAAACGGGTGGAAATCGCCCGGGTAAATGCACAGAGAGAGGAAGAACTCTGGAAGAAAAAAATTTCTCCCCAGGTGGACTATCTCGAAGCGAAAAAGGCCTTCGACGAGGCGAATATCGAGTTAAAATCCGCAGAGCAGAAACTCCATGCACTGGGTTTTTCTGAAAAAAATCTTTCGGTTCTTCCCTCCCGGCCGGACGCGACGTTTACCCGATACAAATTGAAGGCCCCTTTCACGGGTACGGTGATCGAAAGACATATTGTCCTGGGAGAGGCGGTCAAGGAGGAGTCCGAGGTCTTCGTCGTTGCCGACCTCGGGACGGTCTGGGTGGACATCAGCGTCTATCCGAAAGATCTCTCCTCAATACGTGCAGGCCAGGACGTGGTAATCAAAGTCGGTGACGACGTTCCTGACGTAACGGGTAAGATCGCCTACGTGGGCCCGGTGCTGGGAGAAACCACGCGCACGGCCCTGGCACGCATGATACTCCAGAATCCCGACCGGAAGCTCCTGCCCGGCATGT
>DMKB01000120.1 GCA_003454665.1 Nitrospiraceae bacterium
CTTGTATATGATACCTTGAAGAAATGGAACATGGATCAAAGAACGGCGAAGCTGGTATCTTTTGATGATTTCTGGAAATCGATAAGAGGACTTCTGGGGGACGTTGATGTTTTTAGTGCTTTCCTAACTTCTTTGGGCCAGGTCTATGAGGTCAGGGTTCAGAGTTCAGGGTTCAGGGGCAAGGGTTCAGGGTTCAGAAGAAAAACTGGATGATTCGGTGAGAGAAGAACATGGGCACCACATAAACATCGAAAAGATAATCCCGGCGGCAAAAACAAATTGATATTTACGGAGCGGCCAGCGGGTCAGGCTGTTAGCGCGCGAAATAAAAACCGAGTTCAAATTGCAATAACTCGAATTTCAAATTGATTGACATTATAAAGTTTCACTTGATCTCGCAAAACATCTTATCTCATTCTCTCCCGTTGATCAACTGTTATTTTCTCGGCTCCGATCTCTCGATCTTTCTCCATTTTCTCCGGCGTCAGGCCCTTCAATTTCTTTTTCTGCTTCTCCGTCAATGCCATGCTTTCACCTCCCTTTGTTTAAAATTTGAATGTCCATTTCCATCAACGTCTTGATGACGGTCTGTAGATCATCACGAGAGACCATGACTTCCGCTGAAGGTTGCTTGTTCAATAACCGATCCGCGAGATGTCTTATTGCTTGTGTCAGTTTCATAAAGTCTGTCATGCCTAATCTGCTCATTGAACACCCCATTGACTTTGCTGCCTGTTTATGCGATATTGCATTATCAAAAACCGCAGTCTTAGGAGGCTCTATGTCGAGACGGCCGCCGTTATCTCAAGATGATTTAGACCAGATGCCCGAGGATGAATTAATAAAAATCTCAAACCATATACTCCCAGGAAGAAGTGCTGCAGATGTTATGAATTGTAATGATCTTTCACGTCACCCGTTTGTTATTGGTGCAAAAAATATTCTTCTCACCCGAGAAATGAAGCGCAAAAAAAGAAGTTTCCACATAGCATTATGGACTCTTATTTTCACTGCTATCATTTTTGTACTGACCAGTTTGCTTGTCTATGACACCTTTTTTAATTTGAAATAGTTGATGGTCCCTTGTTCAATAACCGGTCAGCGATGTTCCGTAGAGCCTGTGCGAGTTTCATAAAATCAGTCATGCCTAATCTGCCCATTGTGAACACCTCCTTTACTCGCAATATGCTATTTAACGCTTGACTTTCCTGCACTTTTTTGATATCAAAGGTTCATTCCGGTGCTGACTCAGGTGCATAAATGCAAAGAATGATCCGCTTCAAAAAATGGTTCCTACAAAGGCTAAAAAAAGCCTTCGAATCTTTAGAGTCAACAATATTTTCTCTATTGTGGACATCTTTAATTCTTTCTTCTGTAAGTTCTGTTTTCTCAGAAAAAGTACGTAACTTTTTCTTTAAAATACTAAATACTGCTACTCCGATCTGGGCAATCATCATAGTTGTGTTGTTCTTTTTATATATATATTCAAGGGCTGATAAATCTCATGCATCTAACACTCCTGAAACTAAGATTGAATATCATGCTAATGATGGTCGTAAATGGGAGACACACCTTAAGTCGCAAGGTGGGTCCCTTTCTGTTTCTTTAGAAGAATATCCTTGGTGCTTAGAACATGGATTGCGATTCTATTTTCATCAACCGAGTGTTGGCTGTCCTAAATATTTTGAGGGTCATTGTACTCAAGGATTTTTGTTCAAAGATTTCGAGCACGTGCGTAAAAAAGATAAAAGTTATATAGATAAAAAAATACGAGATAATCAATAATGGAACAGCTCAACATCTCACTTACCTCTTCATGCTTTCTTTAATTTGAAATACAGTGAAGCGATTCCGACGAGAGACCGCTCGGGGGTCAGGCTTCGGTTATTAGGTTATGCTGAAAACCTGTCCGATCCCGACGTCATGGCCGCTCGAATACAGACCATGAGACGCGGTGATTGAGTGAGCGAGAGACGAGGAGACAGAGAGACAGGTAGATAGAAAGACGCGGAGAATTGAGACGATACCGAGGGCATCCGTGAACACGAAGACCGTGAAGCAGCACTTGAGCAATTCCGCGAGATTGTGGCGGATCCAGGAGAGAAGCTTCCCCGGTATTGATCTCGTTTGTCATCGTAAAAATCAACCCGGGCTACGGTCCGGACACAGGACACGCCGGCACGGGGACGGTGATCGGAGTGCTTTGTCCTTAGCAATAGCATACATAATCAATCAGAAAAAGGAGAAATACTTATGGCAATGAACGTTGAAATCAAGGACAATAAGCTTTACATCGAAATTGACCTGGAAACCCCGACTCCGTCGGCATCCGGCAAAACCCTTGTCGTTGCAAGCACGAGGGGAAATGCTGTCACCACCGCCAAAGTAAACGACAAACCTGTCATCATCGGCCTGAATGCTTATATCAAACCCTGAGGGGAAAAGGATGGGTTTATGAGTTCAGCGTTCAGAGTTCAGCGTTCAGAGTTCAGAGTTCAGGGTTCAGAAGAAAAACCGGATGATTCGGTGAGAGAAGAACATGGGCACCACATAAACATCGAAAAGATAATCCCGGCGGCAAAAACAAATTGATAGTTATATCAGCGTGGAATTGTGCCGAAAAATATGCTATGATAAGGATGTTTCGCTATTGAGCATTCCGGAGAAAAGGAGTTTCGGCATGGAAAAAGAGATTATCTTTGTCGTTGAAGAAGCGCCTGAGGGAGGATACCAGGCGAGGGCTCTTGGGTATTCCATCTTCACCGAAGCCGAGAGCTTCGAGGAACTGAAAAAGATGGTCCAGGACGCCGTGGTCTGTCATTTTGACGAGAAAGACAGACCCAAAGTCGTGCGGCTGCACATGGTCACGGAGGAGTTGCTCGCCGTATGAAACTGCCGCGCGATGTGAGCGGCGAGGAGCTTGCGCGCCTGCTGAGGAAAAAAGGGATTCTGACATGAATTGTTTGACGGGATGAAGGTGTAAGCTTTTTTTCTAAGTTCAGAGTGCTGTCTACTGACTCCTGAATTCTGTCTACTCTTATCCTGCATCCGGCATCTGGCAATCTATCGTCTCTACTCTGCTATCCAACTTTGCATTTTTCACTTTACACTTTGCATTTTGCAATCGCGGTCCGTCCCCCTACCCTACCCTGTCCCTCTTCGGTCGTTTGTTTGATTCCAGGACCTTTTTCCGCAGACGGATGGACTGGGGAGTCACTTCGACGAGCTCGTCTTCCTTGATGAACTCCAGCGCCTGCTCCAGGGAGAGGAGGCGCGGCGGAACGAGGCGGAGCGCCTCGTCGGTTCCCGACGCCCGGACGTTGGTGAGCTTTTTCTCTTTAATCACGTTCACGTCCAGGTCGTTCTCCCGGGAGTTCTCTCCGACGATCATGCCTTCATAGACCGGCGTATTCTCCCTGATGAGCAGCTCCCCCCGCGGCTGGAGGTGGAACAGGGAGTAGATGGTGGTCTTTCCCGGCCGGTCGGCCACGAGCGCGCCGGTGGCCCGTTTTGAAATCACACCCTGCCAGGGCTCATATCCGTCAAAGAGGTGGTTCAGCAGCCCGGTGCCGCGCGTATCGGTCAGGAATTCAGATCGAAAGCCGATGAGTCCCCGCGAGGGGATGCGGAACTCGAGCCTGACGCGTCCGTGTCCGTTGTTCGCCATCTTGACCATCCGGCCCTTGCGGCTGCCCAGTTTTTGCGTTACCACGCCGACGAACTCCTCGGGACAGTCGATGATCAGGAGTTCCATGGGCTCGTGCACGGCGCCGTCAATGACCTTGGTGACCGTTTCGGGCTGCGATACGGAGAGTTCATAGCCTTCCCGGCGGATCATCTCGATCAGGATGGCGAGCTGCAATTCGCCCCGGCCCATGACCTTGAAGCTGTCCGTTGCTTCGAGAGCGTCCATCCTGATGGCGACGTTATAGAGGAGCTCCTTTTCGAGCCGTTCCTTCAGATGGCGCGAGGTAACGAACTTGCCCTCCCTGCCCGAAAACGGCGAGGTGTTGATCGAGAAGACCATCGAGATCGTCGGCTCGTCCACGGCGATCCGTGGCAGCGGCGCGGGGTTCTCCGGATCCGTAAGGGTATCACCGATGGTGACGCCCTCCATCCCGGCGAGGGCCACGATGTCCCCCACCGTGGCGGAATCCGTATCGACCCGTTTGAGCCCCTGGTATTCGTAGAGGGCGGTCACCTTGGCCGTCGTTGTTTCTCCTGCCTGGTTCACGATGCCGACGGTGTCGGCCGCCTTAATCGTACCGGAAAAAATCCTGCCTACGGCAAGACGTCCAACGTAATCGTTATAGTCGATATTCGTGACCAGGAGTTGGAGGGGCGCAGTTTCATCGCCTTCCGTTATCGCCACGGTATTGACAATCAGCTCGAAGAGGGGGCGAAGGTCGGTCTTTGCGTCCTCTACGCTCAGTCCGGCGACGCCGTCCTTGGCATTGGTGTAGACCACGGGGAATTCGAGCTGCTCGTCAGTCGCATCGAGGTCGATGAACAGGTCATAGACTTCATTCAGTACTTCAGTGATCCGCGCGTCAGGGCGGTCGATCTTGTTGATCACGAGGATGGGGGGCAGTTTGAGTTCCAGGGCCTTTTTGAGGACAAAGCGTGTTTGGGGAAGCGGCCCCTCGGAAGCATCGACGAGGAGGAGGACGCCATCGACCATCTTGAGCGTCCGTTCCACTTCGCCCCCGAAGTCCGCGTGACCGGGGGTGTCCACGATATTGATCTTTACGTCGTTGTACCGGACCGCCGTGTTTTTGGCCATGATGGTGATCCCGCGCTCGCGTTCGAGGTCGATGTTGTCCATCACGCGCTCCTGGATGCGCTCGTTATCGCGGAAGGTCCCGCTCTGGCGCAGCAGGGCGTCGACGAGGGTGGTCTTGCCGTGGTCCACGTGGGCGATGATGGC
>DMKB01000251.1 GCA_003454665.1 Nitrospiraceae bacterium
CCTCATTCCGCCGGTGGAAGACCCGATTGATGCCGCATGCGGCCTGCTGCCGTCAAAACCGTCACTTGCCGGGCAGCTTCTCAGGGAGCGCAAGGGTGAGTTCAAATGAACGTGAAGGGCCCCTTTGTGTTCGACAGCCATGCCCTGCTGAAGTTTTTTCAGAAAGAACGGGGACACGAGAAGGTTGCGCGGCTTCTGAGGGATATCCAGGCAGCAGGTAGAACCAAATATCTCAACGCAATAAACCTCGGGGAGATCATCTACACGACGAAAAGGGTCTTTGGAGACCAGCAAAAGATCGCAATATTGGCGCATATCGAGCGATTGGGTTTTACCATCCTGCCGGTACCAAATACCCTGATATTTCAGGCAGCCGAATACAAGGCGCAGTACAGTATTTCCTTCGCCGACTGTTTCGCACTTGCCTCTGCCGTGGAACAGAAAGCCCCGATCGTGACCGGTGATCCTGAATTCAGAAAAGTGGCTGAGCTGGTCGAGGTTGTCTGGGTGTAGACTTTCCGGATGCCGGATGCCGGATGCCAGATAGCTGATAGTTGTTTTCTATTGTCTTTTGTCTCTATTCTGTAAGTCTGTAGTCTATCGTCTCCAGTCTCTAGTCTGAAATCTGTTATCTATCTCCTGCTTACTTCCACATCAACCACCCCGACGTTACGCGTCGTTTCCAATCCCAGCTTGATGACTCCAGGCACGTTCCGCGCTGCAACCGTGGTGCTGCCAGAAGCCGGGATGCTATCCTGGTCTGTCATCAAGGCCAGCAGATATTTGCCGCTTCCAAGCTTGTCAAAAACGAACCTTCCCGTCCTGTTGGGTCGTTGGACTGCGACAAGGGTGCGGGCAAAGGTCGTGTCCGAGATTTTGTATCTTTCGAAGGTTTTTCGCTGCGAAGAAATGCCGAGGAGCGCCACCTTCGCCCTGGTGAAGGGTTTCCCGTTCAGAAGGAGGGTCCCCCGCACAATCCCGTTTGTCATCACCGGGTCATTCATGAAACCGGCGGAGGAAAGGTCAGCGCCCCGCTCCTTTGCCAGCCGGTGCCAGTGTTTGGCCTTCCAGGTCCTGCCGAAATGGCGGTAGCCTGCTGAGATCATGAGCGCCGACTTTCCGCCGGCATACCATTGGCTCTCATCGGCATAGGCATCCAGCAGCCCGATGTATTCCTGGGTCACCGGAAGATACCGGAATCGCGCCAGGAGTAGCAGCCGGTGAATCAGAGTTGTTTCGGCGCTCTTGACCTGCCACGCCAGGCCGTTCTTCACGTCCCACAGGGCGTGATAGCCTTTCACCAGCATGTCGTGAGCAGCATAGGTGAAGACAGACCCTTTGGGATGATCGGCCAAATAGGTCGTTACTTTTTGCAGGTTCTGTTCCGACACCTCGATGGTATCGTCTACTACCAGGCCGTACCCCGTAACCTGGAGCGGCCATTCCTGTACGGTCACCCGATTTTTCTTTGACGGAAGAAAGACCACGATGGTCCTGCTCTCCGAGGCTTTTTCAGGGACCTCGAGGATTGTCGTGAGGCTTTTCCGGTGCAGGTCATAGGCGATGCTTGCATAGCCGTAGCTTACGAGAAGGATAACGCCACAGGTCAGAATTGCTACACCAGGGAGCTTCAGCCGCTGCTTCCGTTCCTGTTTCGAGAGCGGTATTGGGGCCAGGGCAATGAAGATCCCGGCCAGGATCGGAAAGGCAATACCGAGCATGATGACGAGTCCGTAGAGCAGCAGCTTGAATCCGAGGAACGACGTGTCCCCTGACCGGTCGAGGACCTCGGACACGAGAATGAAATACTGGTGAGACGTCCAGCTCACGACAGCGAGGATTGCAAAGGCCACAGCGCCGGCAGCAAGGCCGAAAAGAATCGTGGACAGCGGCTTTGCCTCGGTCGGCATGGACCACGACGAATAATCACCTGCCCAGCCCGTTTCCCCTGCGGCAAACCAGAGCCCGCCTGACCCCAGAACGAGGACGAAAAACTGCACGACCCGGGCCGTACCGGGCCCGGAGGAGAAGAGTGAGCCAAGGGGAAGAAACAGCAGGACCAGCCAGCCGAAGAGGGCGAGGACAACGACGAGCAGCTTGACGCCTGCCTTGCTCTTCCAGTTCCTCAGTCCCTTCATGATATGAGGGTTCACGATGCTGAGGAGAAGGACAAGGCAGAGAAGCGCCGTGATGATGGTCAGAACGAGCAGGACCCTGTCCATGACCGGGCTTCCGAGCATGCTCGAAAACGCGGCCATCTGTTCCTGGTCCGCCTTTTCCGCCACTGACAGGAGATAGGGGACCGCGGCCGGTATGGCAATGGCCATGAGAATCGCGATGATTGAAACACCAGCGACAATGCCGAAGACGAGCATGGCGATGATAAAGGCGGTCTCTTTTTTCACAACGACTCTCCTCTCAGAAGGGCGCGAGGTACAGGTCTTTCCCTGGCTTTCATGGCACTGCTTTTGAGCGTACTATAAATATGGTGAAATGGCAAGGGAGAGTGGGGAATTCGGAGTGCGGAGTGCGGAGTGCGGAGTGGAAAGAAGAAATCAAACTCCGAACTCCGAACTCCGAACTCCGAACTCGAGATTCTTGGCGCGCGGCACAATAACCT
>DMKB01000213.1 GCA_003454665.1 Nitrospiraceae bacterium
TCGAGTGGATACCTGCGTCGATAAACATGCCACTGCAGTTGGGAGACCGTCTCTGGGTGCCTGAGTTGGCCCGGACAGTGGTCCGGTTCGCGGGCGGGACAATGATCCGTCTCGACGAGGAATCGGCGCTGGATATTCTGACGCTCGATGAAGGCTCCGCACAGCTCTATCTTGCCCAGGGCCGCGCCTATCTGAATTTCTGGTACGTGGCGGAAGGGTCCCTGCAGGTGGAAACTCCCCTTGCTTCGGTCCGCGTATATAACCGCTCGATCTTCAAGGTCGACGTAGCGGAAGACGGCACAACGGACATAGCCGTTCTCAAGGGCATCGTCGATGTCGAGTCCAGGAGCGGAACTACCACTGTCACGAGCGGTAAGATCTTCACGGTCCGTGACACCGGATACACGGACCTCGCTTCCCTCGGAAGCCCCGACTCCTGGGAAGAGTGGAACCGCGAACGCGACACCCGCCTCGCCGGCCAGGGAGACAGCTCGGAATACCTGCCCCCGGAGCTCAGGGCCTCCACGGAAGATCTCGATGCTTACGGAAGTTGGGCCTACGTAGAAGGGTACAACTATGTCTGGACGCCCAGTGTCATCCACGTCTCCGACTGGGCCCCTTACCGCCACGGCCGGTGGGTATGGCGAGGCAGTGACTATGTCTGGATCTCCTACGAGCCCTGGGGGTGGGTCCCCTATCACTATGGCCGGTGGATCTTTACCGCCTCCATCGGCTACTGCTGGGTCCCTCCTGCTGCCGGTGCCGTATCGTGGGGCCCCGGATTCGTCTCCTGGGTATACACGCCCACCACTGTCGCCTGGCTGCCCCTGGCGCCCGGTGAGCTCTATTACGGGTACGGCTATTACGGTCCCTTGAGCGTGAACATCACCCACATCAATATTACTAAAATACGAAAACGGATCGTCCACAAGAACGTCCATGTTCACCACGCCGTTACGATGCTCAGCAGGAAAGCCTTCCTCTCCGGTAAGGGCCGAGCGATTCTGGCTAAAGAAAATCCCTTCCTCCGGGAACGGGCGAGTCAAGGCAGGCCCCAATGGAAGCCCCGGAAAGCGACTCGCCTTCCCGTCATCAAGGATATCCCGCAGCGGCGTCTCCCGCCCAAGAAACTGAAGCGGGTCCTGGTAAAGGAGGTCCGCAAGGAACGTCCCTTCATCAAGAAGCGGAGACGCTCCGTTTTTCAGGGCAACGAGATTCGCCGTCCGGTGATCGTCTCAACAAAGAAAAAGAGGGCCCGGATCACCCGCCGCGGAACAATCGATTCATCAACAGCCCGGAGACCATCTCGTCCGTTCAAGGAGAAAAAGATCCGGGTCAATCCTCGAAGGACAGGGCGACCAAATACAATACAAAAACCGAATGTGATGAAGCAGGGTGAGAAAAGACAAAGCATCCGCGATACCATACGGAATCAGGAGAGGCCCCGCGTCAAGAGCAAGGCCAGAGTACGGCCCCAGCCCCCAAGGCAGGGTGCAGCGCGGTACGGGCAGACGGGCGGATCAGAGAAACTGAAGCAACGCTCTCAGGCGCAGGTAAAGGCCAGGTCGACGACGGTGAGAAAGAACAGGAGCAAGCAACAAGCTGTTCAGTCGACGCGTCCGCAGAAGCAGGGGGAAAAACAGAACAGCGGGCAAGACAAGAGTGAATACCAGGGCCAGGGCCAGGGTCAACGGAAACAGGAACGAAATCGCTCGCTGGACCGCAGAAAATGACAACCGAATTTGGACAGGATGAACAGGATGATGAAGTCTTTCTCTCCTGATGCAAGATGCCGGATAGCCGATCACTGTTTTCTGTTGCTTCAGTTTGTCTTCTGTTGTCTCACGTCTGTCATCTGTATTCCGTCTACTCTTTGCTGTCTACTGATTCTCGATGCCAGATGCCGGAGACCCGATGTCTGTAGTCTGCTGCCATATTTCTTATATCTCTAGTCTGTAATCTGTTTTCTGTTGTCTGTACTCTGCAGCCTGCTGTCTCGCGTCTGTCAGCTGTAGTCTGCCCCCTGCCTTCCCGACTCACAGCATATCCCGAATTTCTACAAGACAGCGCGTGACGGCCTTTTTCAGCGTCTCGCCGGCAAGAAGCCGCTCTGAAACACAATAGGCGAACTTCGCGACCATTTCGTTCGTGCCGTCGCTGAGGTCAATGCCCTGCTCCTTCGCCTCGTTAAGAATGCTTTCTTTGTCAACCATCCGTCTCTCCGGTGAAGCATGCATGGTGTGCCCGCCCTTAGATAAAATAAATCAGAGAAGAGGGCAAACTGAAAATCTCACCAGTCTCGCGCTGCCATCCAGCCCACTCACTTAATCAATTGGCTTACTTCGAGCCACTCTCTTCCCGAGACGAAACTATCTACCCTTGCCTGATAGTATACGGACTGGCCGTCAGGACTGAACGTGATAACCGGCCTTCGTTCCCACGAGATGGCATCATAGTGGAAACCCTCTTTTTCGTCTACGACGACGAACCATTTTTTGCCTGCCCGGGCACCATACGCACAATATCGACTGTCCGGGCTGAAGAGCGGCGTACCTCTCAAGATGGCATCATAACTCTTTCCTTCTTTTCCATCTCTAACGACATGCCACCGCCCGCCCGTTTCTGACCAATAAACCACGCTCTTTCCATCGGGACTGAATATTGGATCACTCACGTCATCATATCTTTTTCCGTCAATCCCATCGATAAAAACTGAACGTTTGTTATCGGCCTCAACAAAATAGGCAATTCTTCGGCTGTCAGAGCTAAAAAACGGGTTACCTATTTTATGGAATAAACCTTTCTCTTCGCCATCTACGACCATCAGCCACTTCTTGCCGCGCTGTGCAGCATATGCCGACCGTTTGCCATCGGGGCTGAAACGTAAATACCCCAAACGATCAAATGCAGGCCCTGCCTTTCCATCCACCACCATGAGCCATTTTACTCCTGCAAACAAAACCTGATACCCAAGTCTCGAACCATCCGGGCTAAAGACAGGGTATCCCACAACATCATAGTGATTTCCTTCTTTGCCATCTACTACCATGAGCATTCCAGTCCCCTGTTTGGCCCGGTATGCCAGCCTCGCGCCGGTTGGGTCAAAGTAAGGAGCGCCTATTGCATCATAGGGTGCACCCACCCTCCCGTCAAGGAACATTCTCGCTTTCCCAGCATGGTTCACTGCGAAGGCAATGCGTTTTCCCGCGGTCCTGATATGTTTCAGTGGCACTCGCCAATCGGAGATTACGCTTCCATCTTTTCCCTCAACCAAAACTTGAAAGACCATCTTTTTATAATCTGCCACCGATAACCGTATCGTTTTCGAACCATTCTGCGTTGCCGCGGTAAAGGGGAAAGCTGCTTGTACGTTTGCGACGACGGTTCGGTCGCTTATGCTCCTTGTGCCGAGAACGTATCCGAATCCCGGCCTTGCATCCAATTCAATCGTCGACCTGGTCGTACGATGTTGATCGCCCACTTCTCCATACCCTACAAAAATTGCAGAAAGAACGCCCACGACATTAGCAAGGACACGACCCCGGTCCGTTTTCTTTGCATAGACTACTAATTTACGCTTTCCCGGGAGGAATTCTATCCTGTTCCAGTTACTTTTGTTTTTAATTTGGTTTCCGTCAATAAATACATCAGTTATTGGCGATTGAAAAAAGATGGAGGAGATATGGTCGCGTTGTAGCTTCTGATCACTATATAATTTGCTGACGGTGACCGGTCGGGCGGCAGCACAGCCGATTATCATACATGCTGCAATTCCTCCTGCGATGCGTAAAAGAACACCTTTGAATCCCACAAAAAGCCTCCATTGATAATGGTACCGAGAGTAATAGAAGAATAGTATAAATCAACCGAGAAGGCAAGAAGCAAAGAGGGTTCCCCCCGGAGAGAAGCTGTCTCTCCGGGGAGGAAATGTGTGCTGTCTCTATATGGTCTGCTGATTCCAGATGTCAGATATCTGATGCGCGACGCCGGATACCTGATTCCCGATGCCAGATAGCCGATCAGAGTTTTCTGTTGCTTCAGTCTGATTTCTGTTGTCTCACGTCTTTCTTCTGTTGTCTGTACGCTGTCTCCTGATTCTCACGGCCTAATAGAGAAAGTTAAACCACACCGGAACGCTCACACAGGCCAGAACGCTGGTAAAGGTAAACGCTATCGCATAGGAACTCGAATCAAGTTTATACCGCTCACAGATAGAGATACCCCATACCATGGCCGGCATCATGCCTTCGATCAGCAAAACCTTTTGCGTCTTCAAGCCGAGGCCGAGGCCAGGGATGAAGTTCATCACGAGATAGATGAACAGCGGCAGGACGACCAGCTGGATCACGGCGACGGGAAGCATATCGGCCAGAGTCTGGCCCCAATTCTGCTGCCAGTTAATCGAAAGCCCCACGGTTATGAGCAGCAGGGGTATAAAGCCAAGAAGGAGCATGCCCTCAACACCTCGTACCCAGCCGGGAAACCGGATGTTCACCATGTTGACGAGCAGACCCGCCAGGGCCCCCCAGGCAATTGGCTCCCGGAACATGTCTTTTACGAACCGCGTGACCTGATTACTTTCCGAAAAACTGCGGGCAAGATAAATACCCGCCGTGAACAGGACGAGGATATTCGAGATCAACATATAGTCTACGGCTACCCGAGAAGACCAGTTGCCAACGATGATCCTGGTGAGCGGCATGCCCAGAAAAAAGGCGCTGCTGAAGGCCGAGGCCAGGAGCAGAGCGCCCTTGGTCTGCCCGGAGAGGCTCGTCCTGCCGAGCCAGAACCAGGCAACGGCGAGGGTGCCTGCGGTAGCCAGTATCACGATCAGGGAGATGCGCATATACGTGGCATTCAGCGGCATCCTGCCGACGACCAGGAACACGTAAACCGGCAGCAGCATACTGTGGATCAGGGCGATCAACGGACGCTGAATCGCGTCAGCGGTTACCCCGCCGGGCTTGGCTATTCTCCAGACCAGGCCGAAGGCGACAAAAACAGAAAACGTCAAGAGAGCATTTTGCATGAGTGTCCTCCTTTGGATTTTATTTGCCGTACAAGTGCTGCACACATGCCCGGTCCTGTTGTTCTCCCGTTTTGAGAGCAGGAACGTGTATCGTAAATTTAAAAACGCAAATGGTGCGAGACGCTTCGCTCAGGGTGACAACGGGAGGGATGTGCGCAACACGCTCGTGCTGATAATATTGCCTATAACTGTAGCATAATTTTGCAACTTTTGCAGGCATATTGATTTTTTTTTGACTTGAAAAGAAGCTCAGGGAAAAGCATTCGTGAAGCCAGTCGTGACGCAGAGTACACCGAGAAATGCTGGAATTTCTTTTTTTCTTTGTAAGTGCGCGTCAAGGCCCTCCGCCGGACATCATCGAGTATTTCGCATCTCTGGCAGGTCCATGGGCTGAAACTCAGCCCCGTGTCAGCTTCACGTGGGCCCGCAGTTCAGGGAGCAGGCCTGCGCCGCTGCTTTTGCATCGTCTCCATGGAGATGGCACTTCTTGTACTTCTTTCCGCTTCCGCACCAGCACGGCTCGTTGCGCTCCGGTTTTTTTGCAGGCGCACAGTCCCCGGTGCTGGTGCTCCGAAACATATTCATCGTTCGTTCAAATAGACCCATGGTGTCTCCTGTTTTTAAATACCCGATTCCTGATACCTGTTTACTGTATACTGACTACTGAGTGCTGACTATTCGCACAGACCCGCCCTCCTGTTGTCTATTCCGCCATATTCTTCGGGATAGACGTAATCCTTC
>DMKB01000171.1:0-3111 GCA_003454665.1 Nitrospiraceae bacterium
GTTAAAGACGTACGTTTGTTCCAACGGGTCGTAGCTGAAGCAGTACCTGAGCACTTTCCTGGTTGTTGAGACGACCTTCCCTTCCTGGGCTTCCGTAATGGCCATGGTCACGTCGAAGGGAAGAAAGGTTGTGCCGTAGAGGTACCGAACGATTTTTCCGCCGGGTGCAAGGACGATCAACGTCACGGGATGGGAGAATCCATGTTCGTCCCGCTGGAAACGATAACCCACTGACTCGGTAAATCGTTTGATGGCTTCGGCATCACCGGTGAGAAATTTCCACTCCTCCTCGGGAAAGGGCTTGCCGATTGCTTTGAGGTAGTTTTTCTTCTTGTCCCGTGCAACGGTCGGAGTGTCCATTTCATCGAAGCTGAGGGCTATTACCTGGAAGTCTTTTCCCGGCTCCACCGTTTCGAGCTTCCCGAGCGCGTCGGCCAGGCCCGTCAGGAGCATGGGGCAGACGTGCATGCAGCCCAGATAGACGGGCGCGATGATCGAGGGTTTATCGATGGCATCTCGGAGGTTTATTTTCCTGCCGTTTTCGTCGAAGAAAAGAGCATCGGCGGGGATTTGCCGACCCAGTTGCTCGTTCACCGCAATATCCGCCCGGTGGGTACGCACCTCGGCGGAAGCAGTGTTCACCGAAAACAGGAGAGTGATGATGAAGATGCCGTAACCTGGTTTGATCACGCGTCCACTCCGAGCACAGAGACTTTTTTTGATGAATGTATCGTGCCTGATTATGATACGGGAAGAATTCCCGCTCATAATAGCGTAAAAATTCCGGAAAAGCAAACGTCTTTTCGGGTCTGCATGGATGATGGTTATTGATTGCTGCTGAGCCAGTGTTTTACTTTGGTGAACAGTTCAGCGATCTTGCCGGAGACGCTTTTCGAGCGCCGATAAGAATGCCGACTGCAGTCGCGAGGAGCAGCCACTTGACGATGCTGATGAAGAGAACCGAGCCTTCCAGCACTTTTAGCTTCACGGATACGGCTCCTGTCGAAGGAGGATTGTATGGCGCGCCTCCCGAAGAAGGCGCTCTTGGCGAACCTTACAACTAGTCAAGCCCTTCTTTTTTTCCCCCGTCACGAAGTTTCTTCTCCAGATATTCTTTCGCGGCATCCCGGCCCCCCAGTCCGAAAGCGATGGAAAGAGAGAGGATTACGCCCCCGAAGATTATGGCAAAGGCAATGACAACCGTATCCCGGCCGATGCCGAGCTGCTCGAGTGCGATCGTGGCTGCAAGGATAAATACCGCGAGCTGGACGAGTTTTCCGATCGTTCCCGAAATCCTGATTCCGGCGTTTACGCCGGCGATCAGCGCGGCCCTGCCGAGGAAATTACCCAGGAGATAGCCGAGCAGAAGCATCAACACGGCAACGAGAACATTCGGAAGATAGAGGAGGAATGTCTCAAGGAGCTTTTCGACGGCAGGCATCCGGAGCGTCTGCATGGCCAACCCGGTAAATATGATGATGACGATCCACTGGAGGAGCTTTGCCAGCAGCATGGAGAGCGGGTCTCTCACCCCTCCCTTCTTCATAAATTCCGGCGCTCCGAACCGTTCAAAAAACTTGTCGATGCCGATGGCCTTGAGGAGCTTTGAAAAAAGGACCTTCAGGGCCACGCCACAGACAATGCCGAGTATCAGAAGGATGAGTGACGAGAGAACATTCGGCAAAAATTCAAGGAATTTCGACCAGAACAGGTTGAGCGGTTCCATGATGACTTTTTGGATGAGGTTCATGGGCTTCTCCTTTTTATGACTCCCAGCGCTCCTTCAGCACGGTTTTTTTCTCTTCGAACATTCTGCAGAGCCGGTCGATTTTTTCCTCCACCTCCGACGCGTCACTGTTCCACGTTTCCCGCACAAAGGAAGCGGTCCTGGCGATATAGAGCGGGGTCAGAGATTTCAGAAGGTGTTCCCGGTTCATCACCTTGGTATGGGCCGCGATTGCCAGGGAGTAGATGATTTCGACCCAGACATCATCGGGAATATGGAAGTCCTCCGTCTGTTGTGCCGCCGCATGCCGGAGAAAATCGATGATTTCCATCGGAAGAAATCCTTCCCAGAGCTCCTGCAGTTCCTTCAGGCCGAGCCGGAACCGTTCGATCATGCGGTCGAGATTCACGGCGATCGGCTCAAGTCCGACGGTGTACTGAAAGCCGTAGGTCGGAACCGCTACTGAGCCCTGAACGGTTTTCCAGGTGTCCGGGTACGTATCCATGAGGTCGAAAGTCGCTCCCACGACCTGATAGAGCATGGCGCTCAAGTCGGCGCCAGGATCTTTCGCGTCGTGAATTTTCGCGCCTAAGAATGCCTGACAGATCTTGAAGTCGTTGGCCATGGCCGATGTGGTCATCCAGATGTCGATCCCGTATTTTGCCACGTCTGTTTCCCAGACGTCTTTGGTGAGGTAAAACTTCGCAAGGTTTCCTGAAAAACCGAAATCACCGCCGATGGGCTGCCGTACCCGTCTGCCGTAGAGCGCCCGCGTAAGGGGATAAACGATGCTGTTCGTTATGGTCCCGTCGCACTTGTGCCGGTGGTAGAGCGGGGAGACGTAATCAAACCGGCCCTCGATCACGGGCTTCAGCAGGAGCTCGATCCATTCCGGTGATATACTTCGCAGGTCGGAATCCACGACAGCACAGGCCTTCACGTTCAGGGCATCGGCAATCTCAAAAATCGTTCGGAAAGCGCTTCCCTTACCCGGTATGCCGTGGTATGCCGTCGCTATCTTGAAGACACGCTCAACGCGGTGATGAAACAGGACGGATTGAGAATCGTCGAGGGTGGTATTATGAACGACGTCCATCGTGCCATCCTTTGATCCCCCGTCCGAATTGATGAGCACTGCCTTTTTATCGGGAAAGTACTTTGCAAAGCCCGCCTGAACAGCCCGTACGACATGACCGATGGTGGGCGCGTTATTGTAGCTGGGTATCCCGACGAGAATATCAGCTTCCTGAATCTCATTGATTTTTTCCTGGATTTCCTTTCTCGAAAGAATGCTGTCCATGCTCTTCCTTTGCCCCGCGGCCGCAATCCCGCTCCAGCGGGACTGCTGCGGGATGTCGCGCTGTTCAATCACGCCCTGGCGTGAC
>DMKB01000171.1:3261-3437 GCA_003454665.1 Nitrospiraceae bacterium
GTGTGGTCCATGACAATACTGTCTTCCACCGTTACGCCTTCCTGTATCGTGACGCCGCTGCGGATAACGGAATTCACGATACGCGCACCGTGGATCGTCGTGCCGTCGGCAATAATGCTGTTATGGATATCGGCGCTGAGGATCTTTGTTGACGGTCCTTCGTATGCCGTGGGATG
>DMKB01000358.1 GCA_003454665.1 Nitrospiraceae bacterium
CGGTAGCAGGTGTGGCACTCGACGCAAGCCTCGCGGTTCACTTCGGCAAGGAGGTCAGGTCCGATGACGATGGCCCCCATGGGGCAGACGGGTACGCAGTTGGCGCAGCCCACGCATTTTTTCTTTGATATGTTCATGCGGGAAAAACCGAAACGACGAGGCGGCCGGAACGATCTCCGGGCGCCATCGGAGACTTCTCAGTCGACAAAGAGGGGAAGCACGGCCACTTCGTCTTCCACCTTCGAAACCCCTTCCACGGCGCCGACGACCTGGACCAGGCGTTTCTGCTCATCATACTCGCGGACGACACCGACTACGCGGACTACGCCCCGTTCCGGCACTTCCACGTGGATGTCGCGAGGGTCGAATTGTTCTTTCAGGAGCGCATCCTCCACGCGGTGGCGGAAGGACATCCGCTCCATGCTTTCCTGTGCCCCCTGGCTGCAGTCTTCGACCTCCTGGGACTTTGCCACTTCCGTGATGAGCTTCGCCACCACGTCTTCGCTCAGCTTGTCCCGGTTGATCATCAGGTCGTACGAAGCAGGGTCGTTCCAGTCGATGTTGAAGGCGAAGCGCAGAAATCCCCGCTGCTCATGATCGGCTCGAAGGATCCGCTTTTCCGCGGTATCGCGGGTCAGGCTCTGTTCGTCCATCAGGGCCTGCACGCGAAAATCCATGGAGGCATGGACACTGACGTGCAGCGCGCTGCTGAAGTCGCGCAGGAGCATCTGGCTGCCGTGCCCGACGATCACGCCGCACCCGCGCCGCGCTATCTCGAGGACCACGGTATGCATGATATCCAGGTAGTTCTGGGGTCTGTTGCTCCGTAGTTGCCACAGGAGGTTCGGGGCCGTCGTGTCCACGCCGCCGATTTCCCCGAGGTCGAAGCCCATACGCGCCGCCTCTTCTTCCAGTCTGATGTCGTCATAGAGTTCCAGGTGGAGATCTTCGGCAACGCGGCTGGCGATGTTCCTTTCGCCGCAGCCGATCCTTCGGGTGATCGTTATCAGGGCCATGGGGGTACTCTCCTTTTCATGCTGCTCGATGGGAAGAAGGCCAGTACTCGTTTCCGGCAAGTGCTGCATGAAATTATACACGGGATTCGGTATTCATTCAAGGGCTTGTTGTCCTGACGAACGATTTGGAGGATCATAGTCTGGGGAGACAGGGGTTAAAAAGGAAGTGCATTATGTATTGAGTAAAAACGAATTGCGGCAAATATACGCTATAAAAATAAGCAGCAGGAATTAAAATATGCTCTAGTATATGGGCCCCACGGTAATCTGTGAAAATCGTACCAGCACTAATGCAGCTTCTCGAATAGCACCTGAGGGACTCCATCTGTCCACGATATGATATCTTCCTTTTTTTACACCTTCAATGACCCATTGCGCCCCATCTACTCCCACATCTTTATTATTGTATGGAGGTAATTTCCAAAAGCGACTTAACTTCACTGTATGCAAAAAAGATGTTGTTTGTTCCTTGGACAACTCGATAGTCTTATGGTGAGTTGCTCGGCCGGGATTGTAGCCTCCTTGACCATTCGTGGCTTTAGTGATAAGGGAGCCGGAGCCGTCAGAATTTACAATTAATCGAATGCAAATTGGCCTATCAAAAGTACGTAACCAGAGGAACCGATAGGTGTGTAGATTGCTCTTTTTGGATTGTTGCCACATCGAAGGTTCATCCATTGCCAGGAGATGTTTCGAATACCACCCCGCAGTAAAATCGTGCTGGTCTTGGCGGCCGCTAAAGATTTTGTTGGGGAAGAAAGATGGCTCCGCAAAAGAGATATTCAGGCCGACGACGATAATTAAGAGAGCCATTGTAAATTTTAATATTATAATATCTTTTAGCATATTATTGCATCGTTGGATCTCGTAGATTAGGCAGCGCTCTTTTGCCCAACCTACAGCACATGAACTTTTAAAAGCGACAGCACCCTACCCTCCAATCACATTTCGGTACACAGCCGTGGTCTTTGTGTCTGGATCCACCGCAAGTTCCCTGCCGAGGGCCATCTGGCAGCGTTCGTATGTCCGGATGGCCTCGCCCCGCTGGCCATTTGCGTGCTGCCATGCCATGAGCCAGCGGCAGGCTTTTTCGTGACAGGGATCGGCAAAAAAGAGGTTTTGATAAAAAAATGCCGCTTTGCTTTTCGCGCTGTCGGAATCACAGATCGTACCGGCCTCTTCCAGGGCCTTGAGATATGCGGTACGAAGCTGGTCACGCACGGAGCCGACCCAATCATCGTAGAGTTCTTCAGGAAGGAAGTCTCCCTGATAATAGGAAAAGGCCTTTTCGTAAATCTCGACGATTTTCTTTGGATCGCCGTTTCGCTTCATGCGGGCGGCGGTTTCGAGAAGGGCCAGAAAGGCGCCGACATCAGTCCAGACCCGGTCCCGGTTGAGAGCGAGAAGGTTGCCGTCCTGGAGAATACAGGAATCATCCTTGCACGGGACGGCGTCCGGTTCGAGGAGCCTCCGTATCCGGTACAGGAGGCTGCTGAAGACCGGCCTGATTGACTCTGCCTTATGGTCGGGCCAGAGCGTTTCGATGACGACATCGCGCGGTACTTTCTGGCCGTCGTGGGTGGTGAGAAATTTGAGGAGTGATTTTGCGCGCCTGCTTTTCCACTCCGTGTCCTGGATCATTTTCTCCCCGCGGTATACGTTGAAGCCGCCGAGACAGTGTACCCGTATCCGGGGTGATGACGCTTTTCTGACATGGTCCTTGATCAGTGATTCGCAGTAGTCGACGCAGATGCCGTCCTCGATCGCCGCCTTCGCGAGTTCCTCGATGTCCCCATGATTCAGGAGATAGTAGAAGGTGAAGCCCCGGTCTTTTCCGGTTTGGAATCCGGAGCGAATATGCCGGCGGGCTTCCTGGACCTTCTTGTTCTTCAGGTACAATTTCGCCAGGACGAGGTGAACGTTCGCCAGCTGCTGGCCTGCGCCGATCTGGTTGAATATTTTGGCGGCATGCAGCAGGTCGCGTTCGGCCTGGGCCAGCTTATTGAGCTTGAGGCGAATCGCACCGCTGGCGGAGAGGGAGACACCGTAAAACAGTTTGCTGCCGAGCTGTGCTCTGCCCCTGAGGGCATAATCACATTCCTTTGTTGCTTCCTCCAGCCTGCCCTGGTGGAGGTAATTGACGGCGAGGAGGTGTGCCGCCGATGTGTTAAAAAAGGCGCTCTTTCGTTCCTCCCCCTTTTGCTTGCACTCCATGAGCAGGCGTTCGGCGCTCGCGTAGTCTCCCGTGGCGATCTTCAGCCACCCGCCGATATCGAGTGAAAGGAAATGAAAGGCCTCCAGGTCGTGCTCGTTCGCCAGGCTGTGGCAGGTATCGATGCATTCCTGGGCCTCGGCAAAATTTCCCTCGTACAGGGCTGTCATGGCCTTTGCCATGTAGAGGGCGGCCTCACCGCCCTTTTCTTCGGGTATGGCCTTGAGCGCATCGCACCCCTTGCGCACCGCCTCCCGTGCCAGAGGGAAATCAGCGTAATAGATGGCGCAGGGAGCGAGATAGATCGCGCTGTTGATCTGGTAGAAGTGGTCTCCCGACTTTCTGAACAGCTCGAGGGCCTGCTGCAGCGCCTCCACGCCCTGGCCGAGCTTGCCGACGAAGAAGCAGGCCATGCCGTAGGCGAGCAGCAGACGCGCGCGCGCCGCCGAGGTTTCACGCTTGTTCTGCCTGAGGAGCGCTGTGGCGCGCGCCGCTGCCCGGTCCATGCGCTTGAAGTTGTCGCCGGAATAGAAACAGGCCTCAATGATGCCGCCGAGGGAGAGCATCTGGCCGATGATGCTGAGGTGCATGCGGCCGTCGGAACGGAACCCCGCGAGTGCCCGGTCGAACAACGTGAGGGCCCTGCGGGGATCGGTAAACCTGCAGGCAACGGCCCGGTAAAAGAGGAACCACGGCCGGTCGACGTAATCCAGGGGGAGTGTCTCGATCCAGCGGAGCAGGGTCTGTCCCTGACCCCGGGCGATCAACTCCTGGCCCGAGGCCTCGATCTGTTCCACGGCCTTGTCAAACTGGCCGGACTCGAGATAGAGGTTCACGGCGCGGACGGGGTCCCCGTTTTTCTTGAAAAAACGCGCGGCCGTACTGTAAAGCTTTTTGATCTCCCCGTGCTTGGTCTGTGCAAGCAGCTTTTTCCGGATAAACTCACGGAAGAGCGCGTGATAGCGAACGACGGCGGCACCGTCGTCGGCAACGGCGACGAAGAGGTTTTTTTTGCGAAGGCGGTCCACCATGGTTTGCGTCGTTACCCGGGCGCGGCCGGCGGTGGTCGGCAGGTTCGTGAGTAGCCCCATGAGCGGGGTCGGGAGGTAGTCCACGATCGAGGTGCGGAGCAGAAAGTCCTGCATCTCCTTCGGCAGTTTTGAAAACACCTCCTGGGCCAGGTAGTCAAAGACATAGTTCTGAAATCCGGCCTGCCGGTGGCCGGTGATGGAGAGGGACCTGCTGTTCGGGTCCTGTGACGCGAGATACTCGTGCATGAGCACGAGACCGGCGGCCCAGCCCTCGGCGGTGCGGTTGATGAGGTCAACTTCGTTTTGCGCCAGGTGCATGCCGAAGACGGTGATGAAGAGCTCGCTCACCTCGGTGTCGCTGAACTTGAGGTCATCGCCGGCGATCTCGCCGACACCGCGCTTGGCGTGGAGACGGGCAATCTCGAGTTCAGGCTGGGTCCGGGATATCAACATGAACCGCACGTGCGGAGGCGTGGCGTCTATCAGTATTCTGAGGAGGTTGTTGATCGTTGCGGGCTTTCCGATGTTGTTGAAGTCATCGAAGATGATGAGGGTCTGCTGCGGCAGGTTCGCGAATACCGTTGCCACCCACCTGCTGGCCGCCGCCTGTGACACGTTCATGCTGTACCGGTTCTGGGGAATGTGCGGAATATTCTCAACATGGGCGGGAAAGGTTTGCTGGATTGCCTGTCCGAGGCAGGACAGGAACACGGCAGAATTGTCATCTTCCTGGTCGATGTTGTACCACACCGACGGGCCGGGGAGCGTGCTAATGTAGTCAGCCGCCAGCGTGCTCTTACCCTGCCCGGCCTGTGCGTGGATGATGACGAGCTTCTTGTCTTCCCAGGTACGCAGCTTGCTGATCAGCCGCTCCCGCCCGAGGATCGTCGTCGGCTTTGGAGGAAGAAACTTGGTAAGGTGCATGCCGGGCTCCCTTCCGCGTGATTATGATATGCCGTTCACTTCCCCGTAAAGACTTAGGGTGATTATAGGTATGTTGCACCGGGAAATCAACAACTTTTTGTTGTCTTGTGCAGCTGCCTTTCAGCGCGGGCCGCTCGTCTCTCATCGGCAGTGCCGGAGGGAATGACCATGAGCAGGGCGTCCCGTACCCCGGCCGATCATCTGCCGTGCACCATAGTCCTTGCCATTTTTTCGTTTGATTTTATCCCCTTCTGATGTTATTATTTGCTTTACGCTTCAGAAAGGGTAAAAAAGGTCAACCACTATGGCGAGAATCATGCCTCATAAACTGAGAGAATTTGCAAAGACGCTGCCGCCCAGAATGAAGTCCCTCTGGGCATCGGTCGTGCTGCCCTGGCTCAAGGAGCTTACCGTGAAAAAAGTCGTGTATATCCTCTTCGTCACCGGGCTGACCGGCACCCTTTTCGTCGTATTTCTTTTTGTGATCTTCTCCTTCGGACTGCCTCCCGTCGAAACGCTCAAGGATTACCAGCCGCTGCCGGGTACGGTCATCTACGGGGACGACGGCAAGGTCCTCGGCCGGATCAAGATCGAGAAGGGTATCCACGTCCCCCTCGACCGGATACCGAAGTTCCTGAAGAACGCAGTCCTTGCCACGGAAGACCCGCGTTTCTACGAGCACAAGGGCCTGGACTACCGCGGGATCCTGCGCGCCGCCCTGAAGGACATCATCGCCGTTCGCCTGAAACAGGGGGGAAGCACCATCACCCAGCAGCTGACGAAGGTGGTGTTCCTCACTCCCCGGAGGAGTGTTCAGCGCAAGATCAAGGAAGTGATCCTGGCGCGCCGTCTCGAAAAAGAGATCAGCAAGGATGAGATCCTCGAACACTACCTCAACAGGATCTACTTCGGCCAGGGAGCATACGGCGTACAGATGGCGGCCCGGACCTACTTCGGCAAGAACATCTGGCAAATCAACGAGGCAGAGGCAGCGCTCCTTGCCGGTCTGCCGAAGGCCCCGGTCGTCTATTCTCCCTACCATGACGTCGACCTGACCAAGCTGCGCCAGCGGCACGTGCTGGGGAGGATGGTTGAAGAAGAATTCATAACCGAAGAGCAGAGCGAAGAGATTTACAATAAACCCGTGGCCCTCGAAAACCTCCGGTCTCAGGACAACGTCGCGCCGCACATTGTCGATCACCTGAAGCAGTATATAGAGGAAACCTACGGTCCGGAGATGCTCTACCAGCAGGGGATGAAGGTCTATACCTCGATCAACGTGGACATGCAGCGGATTGCCGTTCGGTCCCTCAAACGGGGCCTTCGGGCCCTGGACAAACGACAGGGTTTTCGCGGCCGGTACGGTTTTAAGGAACTCAAGGCCGAGCCGATCCAGCAGAGCACGGTCTACGTGCTGGTCAAGCCCGGCGAGATTTTCAACGCCCATGTGCTTGAGGTGGCTGAAGATTACCTCACCGTCAAGGGCCGTGGGCTCATCGGGAAGATCAGCCATGAGGACATGGCCTGGGCCCTGTTGAAGCCGAAAAAACATCGAGACGATCCCGACGAATTCAAGGTGCCTGCCGAGATCATCGAGCCGGGTGATATTGTAAAAGTTCGGCTCAAGAGTTTCGACCGCAAGAAACTCATACCCACGTTCCAACTCGACCAGAAGCCCCTCGTTGAGGGGGCGGTCGTGGCGATCGAGCCCTTTACCGGGTACGTGCGGGTCATGGTGGGGGGGTACGACTTTGTCAAAGGTGGATTCAACCACGCCACGGACGCGTACCGCCAGCCAGGGTCGGCTTTCAAACCCTTTATCTACGGCGCTGCCCTCGAAAACGGGTATACGCCGGCGAGCATTCTCATGGACCTGCCGGTCATCCACGACGAGAGCGAAGAGGAGCCGGGATGGAAGCCCCAGAACTACGACAAGCGGTTCCTCGGGCCCATGCGCCTGCGCATGGCCCTGGCGAAATCGCGGAACACGGCAACGGTCCGGCTCCTTGAAGAACTCGGACTCAGAAAGGCCGTGAACTTCGCGCGCAAAGTCGGGATCACGAGCCCGATCAATGATGACTACACCGCTGCGCTCGGATCTTCATCAGTAACGCCCGTTGAACTCACCTCCGCCTTCGCGACCTTCGCCAGCCAGGGAGTTCGGTCGGAGCCCATCGTCATCAAGAGCATAGTGGATGCAGAGGGGAACGTGCTCGAAAGCTATGAGCCGAACCCCCAGGAAGTTCTGGACAGAAACACGGCGTTCCTTATTACCAGCTTGCTCGAGAGCGTCGTGCAGGACGGTACCGGCCGCGGCGCCAAGTGGATTGAACGGCCACTGGCGGGAAAGACGGGCACGACGAATAACTATGTCGATGCCTGGTTCCTCGGGTTCAGTCCGAGCCTGGTTGCCGGCGTCTGGGTGGGATACGACAATGCTTCGGCAACCCTCGGCGACCGGGAGACCGGGGCGCGGGCCGCGCTCCCGATATGGTCTTCCTTCATGTTCAATGTCCACAAAAATATGCCCATCGAAGAGTTCATGATTCCCGAAGAGGTGGTTGAGCGCAACATCGACGCTGAAACCGGTCTCCTCGCCCAGGAGGACGACCCCGAGGCCATCATAGATTACTTTCTCCCCGGCACCGAGCCTACCGAGTTTGCCGAGGCCGCCCAGAAGCAGAAGGCCGGACAGTTTTACCAGCTGGACCAGATGGAAGCAGTCGAGGAGGAAGAAACCGGGAGTGATAAGGAGAAGAAGAACACCGACGGGGGAACAGAAGGGGAATCGCATTAGATGGACTACAAGAGCACCCTCAACCTGCCGAAGACCGCGTTCCCCATGAAGGCCAACCTGAAAGACCTCGAGCCCCGGATCATTGCGCAGTGGCAGGAGAGGCGCGTTTATGCGCTCCTGCAGGAGCAAAAGAAAGACAGCAAGCGGTTTATCCTCCACGACGGCCCGCCCTACGCGAACGGCCGGATCCACATCGGCCATGCCCTGAACAAGATACTCAAGGACATCATCGTGAAGTTCAAAAGCATGGAGGGATATGCCTCTCCCTATGTGCCGGGATGGGACTGCCACGGCCTCCCCATCGAGCACCAGGTGCTCAAAAACCTCGGTTCGAAGAAAGCGGGCATGAGCCAGGAAGAGATCCGGAAGCTCTGCCGGGAATACGCCGGCAAGTTCATCGATATCCAGCGCGAGGAGTTCAAGCGGCTCGGTGTGTTCGGCGACTGGGACAGGCCCTACCTTACCATGGATTATGCTTACGAGGCGGCCATCGTGCGGGAGTTCGGCGCCTTCGTGAAGAGCGGCGGCGTGTACAAGGGCAAGAAGCCCGTGTACTGGTGCGGCTCCTGCGAGACCGCCCTGGCCGAGGCGGAGGTGGAGTATGGTGATCACGAATCGCCCTCCATTTCCGTGTCCTTTGCCCTGCCCGATGGCGCCAGGGCTCTCCCGAAGCTCAAGGGGAAAGACGTCTCGATCGTCATCTGGACAACGACGCCCTGGACGCTCATCGGCAATCTTGCTGTCGCCCTCCATCCGGATTTTGATTACGTAGCCGTTGCAACGGGTGGAAAGAACAAGCAGGTCCTGATCCTTGCCGAGGCGCTCCTGAAGCAGTCCATGGAAAAATTCGGGATAACCGATTACAAGGTCATCGAGAAGTTCAAAGGGAAAAAGCTCGAAGGGCTCAAGGCCCGCCATCCCTTCATCGACCGGGACTCCCTCGTGATTACCGGCGACCACGTGACACTCGAGGCGGGCACCGGTGCGGTGCATACTGCCCCGGGACACGGCCAGGAAGACTATGAGGCCGGTCTTCGGTATGGACTGGACATCTACGCGCCGGTGGACAACAAGGGGCGGTTTACCAGGGAGGCGGGACCCTTCGCCGGCCAGCAGGTGTTCAAGGCGAACGCGGAGGTCATTCGCGTTCTGCATGAAAAGAAAGCGCTTCTGGCCGAGGAAAAGCTCGTGCACTCCTACCCGCATTGCTGGCGATGCAAGAAGCCGGTTATCTTCCGCGCCACCGAGCAGTGGTTCATCTCCATGGAAAAAAATGACCTGCGCAAGAAGGCAGTGGACAACGTTCACAACGTCACGTGGGTCCCGGCGTGGGGAAAGGACCGGTTCCTCAGCATGGTCGAGAACCGGCCTGACTGGTGCATCTCGCGCCAGCGGGCCTGGGGCGTGCCGATCACGGCCTTTACCTGCGCGTCCTGCGGCGAGCTGCTCCTCGATGCAGCGGTCGTCGACCATGTCGCCGGTATTGTTGAGCGCGAAGGCACGGACATATGGTTCGCGAAAAAAGCATCGGACCTTCTCCCCTCCGGTACTGCCTGCAAGAAATGCAAGGGCAAGGAGTTCGAGAAAGAGATGGACATCCTCGACGTCTGGTTCGACTCCGGCGTGAGCTACGCCGCGGTGCTCAAGAAGCGGGACGAGCTTGGATGGCCTGCCGACATGTACCTAGAAGGAAGCGACCAGCACCGGGGCTGGTTCCAGTCGTCGCTCCTTACCTCGGTGGGAACCACAGGAACGTCACCGTACCGCGCGGTGCTGACTCATGGTTTTACCATGGACGGGGCAGGCAAGAAGATGAGCAAGTCCATCGGGAACTCCGTCGCGCCCCAGGAGGTGATCGACCAGTACGGCGCCGAGGTGCTGCGGCTCTGGGTATCGGCAGCGGACTACCGCGACGACATCAGGATCTCGAAGGAGATCCTGACCCACCTGGCCGAGGCCTACCGGAGGATCAGGAACACCTGCCGGTACCTCCTCGGGAACCTCTTTGATTTCGATGCGAACAAGGATGCTGTTTCCGACGGCAAACTTATCGAGATAGACCGGTGGGCGCTCCACCGGCTCCAGAAGCTCATCGACCGGGTGACGAAGGCCTACGATAATTACGAATTTCACATCGTGTTCCACTCCGTCCATAACTTCTGCGCCGTGGACATGAGCGCCTTTTATCTCGATATCCTGAAAGACCGGCTCTACACGGCAAAAACAGCGTCCCTTGAGCGGCGCTCCGGCCAGACAACGATGCACCGGATCTTCTCGACCCTCGTCCGGCTCATGGCGCCGGTGCTCTCGTTCACGGCCGAAGAAGTATGGAGTTATGGGAAAGAAGGCGTTGATGGGCAGAGTGTGTTCCTCATGCCCTTTCCCGAGGTTGAAGAGCAATACATCGATTCCGCCCTCGAAGAGCGATGGGACACGATCCTGAAGGTGCGGGGCGAGGTGGCCAAGGTGCTCGAAGCGCTCCGGCGGGAGAAAACAATCGGTCACTCCCTGGACGCCGGCGTTACCCTCTACGCCGGGAAAGAGCTGCATGCGCTTCTGGAGGGCTACCGAAAAGATCTCGCCTTCATCTTCATCGTCTCCTCGGTGGAACTGGCGAAGGAGCCGGCTGCTCCGACAGGCGCGTTTCAAAGCGAAGACGTGGCAGGGCTTTCGATCACCGCGGCCCGTGCAGCGGGCGCAAAGTGCGGCCGCTGCTGGATGTACCAGGAGAGCGTGGGGTCCGTGAAAGATCATCCGGCAATCTGCGAGCGCTGCGGAAAAGCGCTGGCGTAAAAGCGAAATGGATTCACTATTGCCACAGAGGACACAGAGACCACAGAGAGAAGTTGAAGGTTTTCTAACGAGGAAAATTATTGCAGCCGCTATAGAGGTTCATCGTACCCTGGGGCCTGGCTTGCTTGAATCTATTTATGAAGAGGCCCTCTGCCACGAGTTTTCGCTTAAGAACATCTCGTACGAACGCCAAAAAGAAGTAGACGTTATATATAAAGGAAAAGCTCTTAAGGGACAAAGACTAGATCTCATAGTGAATAATGAGGTTGTGGTTGAGATAAAGTCAGTTCGAAAGCTAGAGGATGTCTTTACCGCCCAGGTATTATCCTACCTTAAAAGTACAGGCCTGAAGCGCGCATTATTAATCAATTTCGGGACTAAGAAGCTCGTTGACGGGATCAAGCGACTTTCTGCATGAATATCATTGCTTACAATAATAGCACTGGCCCCAGAAAACGCCGAGGTCCTGGAGTAAAGAGGCCGTTGAGCTTGCGGCATTCAGGGCGCATTTTTTAATTTTATTCTCTGTGCTCTCTGTGGCCTCTGTGGCTAAATTTAGAAAGGATGCATCATGGGATTCAACTGCGGCATAGTAGGTTTACCGAACGTCGGCAAGTCCACGACCTTCAACGCGCTCACGTCGGCCGGTGCGCAGGCGTCCAACTATCCCTTCACCACGATCGATCCGAACGTGGGTGTCGTGGAGCTGTCCGACGAGCGTTTGGACAAGATCGCCTCGATGCACCGATCAAAGAAGATCACGCCGACGAACATGGAGTTCGTCGACATCGCCGGCCTGGTCAAGGGAGCGGCGCAGGGAGAAGGTCTTGGCAACAAGTTCCTCGCCAACATCCGAGAAGTCGACGCCATTGCCCACGTCGTCCGCTGCTTCGAAGACCCGAACGTGGTGCACGTTGCGGGCGCCGTGGACCCGAAATCGGACATCGAAGTGATCGAAGCGGAACTCATGCTCGCGGACATCGAATCCCTCGAAAAACGCCGGTTCAAGATGGAGAAGCAGGCCAAGACAGGCGACAAAAAGGCCGCAGCAGAGGTCGAGTTCATCACCGTGCTCGCGGGATCGCTCGATAAAGGAGAGTCCCTTCGCCGCGGGGACTATAATGAGGAACAGGCAGCCTTGCTCAGGATATATAATCTTCTCTCTGCAAAGCCCGTCCTCTATGTGGCGAACGTGGCCGAGGACATGCTCGACAAGCCGAACCCCGCGGTGGACGTGGTAAAGGGAATCGCAGCGGAAGAAGGCGCCGGCGTCGTTGTCATCTCCGGCAAGGTGGAGGGCGAGATCGCACAACTGCCGAAGGAAGAACGAAACGAATATCTCGCGGGCATGGGATTGAAGGAGTCAGGCCTTGATCGATTGATCCGGGCAGGATACGAATTGCTCGGCCTCATCACCTACTTCACGGCTGGCGAAAAGGAATCGCGCGCCTGGACCATTACCAAGGGCATGAAGGCCCCCCAGGCCGCGGGCAAGATACATACGGACTTCGAGCGGGGCTTCATCCGCGCCGAGGTTTTTCATTATGACGACTTGATCCGGCACGGAAGCGCCCTTGGGGTCAAGGAAGCTGGCCTGCTCCGCTCCGAGGGGAAGGAATACGTGATTCAGGACGGCGATATCGTCCTGTACCGGTTCAATGTGTAGTCTGTCCCATTGCAGAAAGTTCCTTCTACCGTAATTGCCTGCCCAGATATTCCGGCATACACTCCGCTCTGCGATCTCTCCTCTGGATGTGTTCATCTTGTACTCCTTCTGCGTTGCCAGCTAACCCGGTGGTGCGTTTTAAAGCAAAAAAATGCTTTTTGTTGCCCTTGACAATATTTGCCTGTCTTGTCTATAATTATTTTGTTTGCTACTTAGGGGCAATGATTTTATGGCATTAAATTGCCAAATGTTGCACTGAATCGTTCTGATCTTAATAGCAATGCACTGGCGACAGGAGGTGGACATGAGAGGGAAATATCTGGCAGTGGTGGTCGGCGTTTTTATTATCGTATTCTTTTTCAGCAGCGCAACGGTCGCGGAAACACTGAATTGGGTGGGATGCGGAATCTCGAAGAAGGCCTTCATGGGCGCCGTCAGTAAGGCGTATACCAAGAATACCGGAATCAAGATCACGCTGCAAGGCGGAGGAGCCACCCGGGGGATCGTGGATGTGGCCGCGGGAAAGGCGGACATGGGAGGAAGCTGCCGTCATATCCTGCTCCGGAAAGAAGAGGGTGGCGTAAAACTGGTTCCCGTTGGCTGGGACGCCCTGGCGGTGATCACGAACAAGTCGAATCCCGTAGGCAACCTGACCCTTGAGCAGGTGAAGCAGATCTTTTCCGGTTTGATCATCAACTGGAAGCAGGTAGGAGGCCCGGACCGTGAGATCCAGGTCATCGCCCGGCGCGGCAGGATATCCGGCGTGGGCAGAATGGCCCGTGAACTCGTATTCAAGAACCCGAAAAAGGATTTCACCTCCGGCGCGAAGCTGGTAAAGTCTTCAGGCCCCCTCGAGAAAAGAATAGAGAAAAAACCGTGGACCATCGGCTTTACCGGCATCAGCAGCGCGCGCAAGCGGTCAGTGAAAATTCTTAAACTCGAAGGCAAGAGGCTCTCCTATGAGAACATAGCGAAGGGCGACTATCTCCTCTACCGGCCGCTTTATCTGGTTGTCCCGAGAAAGACCTCTCCGGAAGTGAGGAAATTTGTTTCCTTCATCCTGAGCGAAGAGGGGCAGGGCGTTATCAGGCGAGAAGGCACGGTAACGAAGGCGGATGGGAACAGACTGTGGAAGACCTATCGCCGGCAGATGAAGGAAGCAGGCGTTTCACGCCACGTTTTTTAGGGAAGAGCACCAAGTAGGCGTAGGCTGCAGAGATTGCTCTCATGAGCCAGGAGTAAAGGGCAGGGGAAAATGCCGGAAAAAGGGCCTTGAATCATTCTGATCAAGGCCCTTGAATATGGTGAAACATTTCTTTGCTCTATGCCGCTTCTTCCTTCGATTTTTCAGGTGTCTCTGCTTCTCCTTCTTTCTTTTTCTCCTTGCCGGCAAGATAGGCCTCTGCTGGCCTCCAACCGAAGCTTGCCGCCTTTGAGGCCTCGTGCGCAAGTCCGCCCATGAGCTTCCTCGCCACCATGGTGATTACCGAGGCAATCCCGATGAAGGGCAGAAACACCGCGTAGACGAGCCCGAGGATCGGGGCCGCCATGAGTACGAAAATCGGGTGCCCTTTGTAGTACGTTGCTTGCCTGTCGCCCGGAAGGACCCCGTCCTTTTCCATGATCACCCGGTCCCCATTCGAGAAATTCCAGTACGTCCCCTTTTTCACTTCTTCTCCGCCTCTATGCTTGAGCCCTTTCATAGTGCACCTCCTTTAATAGTGAAAAAATACTTACTTTTTATATTCAGTTGTATTACTTAATTACATCATAACCGGGGAGGCGGGCCGTGACAATTGGAAGAAATTCCTATTTCGTACAGAATTTTGTCCCATTTAGTGTTGCATACCCTCTTAAATCACCAGCGCATATATACTTAAGGCATTAAGCGAAAAGAAAAAAATGTTTATTTTCATGCTGTTAGTAGTATTGCTGCCGCACGGGCCCTTTGCTCTTGTTCCAAGGCTCATTCTTCGGTATAATCCTGTGGTCTCTGACGTAACTGCTGATGAAAGGATCGTGAATGAAAACAGTATTGCAGTCATGCCTATTGCTATTTTGTCTTCTGTACACCACGCCAACGGCGGCTGAGGCTCCGAGATCTTCTCTCTCCGTTGCTGCTGCCGGCGATATCATGATGGGCACGACCCATCCGAAGAACCTGTTACCGCCCAATGATGGCAAAGGGATATTTGATGAGGTCAAATCGGCGCTGCAGGACCATGACCTTGTGTTTGGAAACCTCGAAGGGCCGTTGCTGGATGGCGGCAAGACGACGAAGTGCGAAAGGTACAACTACTGTTTTGCCTTCAGGACACCGACGCGGTATGCGGCCTATCTCAGGCAGGCCGGATTCATGGCCATGGGCGTGGCGAACAACCACGCGTCGGATTTCGGGGAAGAGGGCAGGATGAGCACCCTGCGCACGTTGTACGGCGCGGGCATCCAGCCCGTAGGAGGGGTGGCAGTTGCGCGGTTTTACGTCAAGGGAAAACGGATCGCCGTAGCGGGGTTTTCCTATTCAACGTCCACGCTATACTCCTTCAATATCCTGAATATTCCCCGGGCAAAAAGAATTATTCGTGAATTGAAAGCCGAGAATGACATTGTCATTGTCTCCTTTCACGGAGGTTCGGAAGGCAGAAAATACCAGCACGTTCCGCGCAGGCCCGAGATCTTTATGGAAGAGAAGCGGGGAGATGTCATGCGGTTCTCGCGGTCCGTCGTTGACGCGGGCGCCGACATGGTCATTGGTCACGGCCCCCACGTGCTTCGGGCCATGGAGGTGTACCAGGGAAAGCTGATTGCCTACAGTCTCGGAAACTTCCTCACCTATGCCCGGTTCAACCTCAAGGGAGCGAATGGCATCAGCGCTGTCCTGAATGCCCGGATCGATGCTGAGACCGGAGAATTTATCGACGGCATGGTGGTTCCCGTGAAACTGGTGGGAGAGGGGATACCGGTCCCGGACCCGGAGAGAAGAGCGATCACAATCATCAGGACCTTGAGTCGGCAGGATTTTCCTGAGTCAAAGTTAGTGATAAGCGATGATGGTGTGCTTCGGCGGGAAGGGAAAGGCGCGCAACAAGGGGATAAAAATTAAATTTATGTGTATAAAGGCAGTTGCTTTATACACATAAATATGCTATATTTGGTGTATGAAGAAAGGGGGCAGATATGGGAAGGACGAATATTGATCTTGACGACAAACTGGTAGAAGAGGGGCTGAAGCTCACTCACCTCAGGTCGAAAAAAGAAGTGGTCAACTATGCCCTTGAAGAGCTGGTCAAGAGGATGAAACGGAAAAAAATGTTGAAATTTGAGGGGAAGGTGAAGTGGGAAGGAGACCTGTCCCGGATGAGGACAGGCAGGGTATGATACTCGTAGATACCAGTGTCTGGATAGACTTTTTACGCGGAAGGAATACCACCTACCGCCGGACCCTTCATGATCTTATCGAACAAGAAGAAGATATCTGCATCACCGGCATTATTCTTACGGAAATTCTTCAGGGCGTCAATGACGAGAGGGCCGGCAATGAAATAAAGCAGTACCTGCTCGATTTCCCCATTTACCACCCTCGCAGTATTACCACTAATATTGAAGCCGCCCAGCTCTATAAACAGTGTGCAAAAAAGGGAAAGACGGTGAGAAAAACGGTTGATTGTATTATTGCCGCCATATCTATCGAGAACGGCCTTGTCCTATTTCACAACGACAGAGACTTCGACAGTATCGCGCAATGCACTGATATGAAAATCTTGCAGGTAAATGCTTAGGACTTTTGACCGTTTTTTCCGCGCGCATCCGTGTCCCATTATTTTTTTGATTGCTCCCCGCTGTGCAGGCTGTTCAGACCCCACTCATAATCAAGAAATTCGAGGTCGTATGTTCCTTTCTCGAGAAATTCCCTGTCCTCCTTGTTCTCGACAAAAGGCAGGATGAACGGGATGATCACGTCCGCCCCCTTCCCGAAGTTTTTCTTGTCGAACTTGAATATCCTCGATACGTAAACTTTCTTCTTTGCCCTGTCGATCGCATAACCCTTTTTCGGGTCATTCATGAACTTTGCTGCCTGCCGGAAAAGCTGGGCCTGGAGCCTGCCGGCGGTATACACGTCTTTCGCCAGTTCCGGGCAGCTTAATGAGGCGCAGACGATCACGAAATGGGCCTTCAATGCGGAGAACCGTTTCAGGAGTATTTCGTGCTCGATTTCGCCGAGACTGTATTGCCTGCCCCCTATCGTTACTATCTTGATTCCCCAGGGATTTTTAAGGAAACTGATCTTTCTGCTTCTGATGCTGTCCACGGGGTAGTGGTCGAGGATCATTTTGACAGCGCCGATATTATAGGCATTGATCCAGAAGGCTATCTGATGGTCCTTTGAACTCAGGGTCTCCGGGTTAAATTGAGCCAGTTGCTCCAGGATCCGATTGTAGTCTGATGAAGAATTACGCCTTTCCTGGTAAAGGCCTTCATAGTCCACGACATTGAGAGTAAAGCCTTTTACCTTCTTGTCCTCTTGAACGTATTTTTTGAGGAGGGAGGCATAGGTCGTGTAGTCGAACTCGGATGCAAAGGCTGTTCCTGAAAGAGTAAAGATCATCATCGCGGCCAGAAAAGTGGTGGTCGCGGTATGCTGAGCAGAAAGTATTATGTCCCTCATCATAGTGCACCCCCTGTTTCTCTGGTATTATGATACCATATATTTATAGTCTGTCGAAGACGAGGTGTCATGAGAAAGATTGTCCTGTTAAGTATCGCGGTGCTCCTGCTTTTCCTCTATGTGTTTCTTGACAGAAGCCCTTCCGTCGTCATGCAGGAGGGTGAACGAACGTACCTCGTCGATCGCCTGGGTGAACGCTGGGACATTACCCAGGCCGTATCAATAGGATTCAAGGCGAAATACTTTCAGTACGGCCTGGGGAGGAACGCCTTTGTTCCCCTCGATGACCGGTCTCTTGATGACAAGAATGCTGACGTGCCGTCTGCACTCCGTATCCTCGGCGTATCCGAGGGGGCAGACGCGCGGGCCTATTCCATTCCGACCCTCACGGGCCATGAGATCGCGAACAGCAAGGTCGGG
>DMKB01000040.1 GCA_003454665.1 Nitrospiraceae bacterium
GCCGCTCTGGAACCGGAAGACCTATACCGACACCTACAGCGTATACGCCAGTGACGTCATGGTCGGACTCGGCTATCCAGGGGCGGAAGACCCGATCACCGGCGCGGGTTCGGCAGTCCATGTAAAGAGCAGAATATGCCTTTCCTGCCACGACGGGACCATTGCCATCGGCTCCCTGCAGAATATCCCTGCAGGCTTTTCCGGTGACATCCCGATGGTGAGCGGCGTTACCACGATGCCGCTGACGGCCGCCGGCTACATCGGACTGGACCTGCGGGACGACCATCCCGTTGCGGTGCAGTATCGCTCCGGCGCCCCTCCCGGGAATGACCCGGAACTCAAGGGCACCCCTTCAAACACCAAGATCAGACTCTACACCGCCGGTGCGAACACTTACGTTGAATGCACCACGTGCCACGATTCTCACGACAACGTGAACGGCAATTTTCTGGTCATGTCGAATTCCCAATCTGGGCTCTGTATCGGCTGCCATACGAAGACCGGTTTTGAGTCTTCCAGCATTCATGCTACGGCGGCTCTTGGTTACACGCCTCCGAACGAGGCAGGCGGTTTTATCGGGAACACGGTTGGTGAAGTGAAATGCATGAACTGCCACTTCCCGCACAAGGCAGGAGTCTCGGATACTGCCAAGACAACGCCCGCTCCCGCCCGGGGGACGTATTTGATGTCCTTCAAAGAGGAGCAGAGCTGCTTCAACACGAACCTTGACCGCTGGGGAACGGCCGGATCAGCCGGCGTCTGCCATGGGAGCGGCGGCACCAAGAATATCCAGTCCCTTGTCAACGGCACGAAGACCTATGATCACGCCATTACCGAGGTGAGCATGGAAGGACGGCACGAGGCAACGGAAGGCCAGGCCAAAGGATGGATCAACGCCGCCGGATCACTCGCCGACTGGCATGCAGAATGCGCTGACTGCCATAACCCCCACACTGCCGGGAGCGCTCTCCATACACCGGGCGGCATCAACGGCAACAGGGCAGACAGTACGACGAGCCCGCTCTACGGCACGGGTGGGGTCAACGTGGTGGGCTGGCCGACCTGGACATTACTCACCAACGGCAGTTATTCCTATCTCGAGCCGAGAGGGGTCATCACGAATACGAGCACCGGCGTGACGTACGAATACCAGATTTGCTTCAAGTGCCATACCGATTTTGCCTGGGGCGCCGGCACCGTGCCGACAGCGCCCTCAGATTTGTCACTGATGACGAACGCAGCTGTCGAATTCAACCCGGGCAACAACTCCGTACATCCCGTCGTGAATACGCTGCTCAACAAGACCAGTAATGTAACACCGGAGCAACTGACTGCTGGGCAGATGAAGACGGCCCCCATAGACTGGTCCAACGTCGGCAACCAGACCATGTACTGCTCGGACTGCCACGGAAACGACGCGGCCTCGCCTGTTGGTCCTCACGGCTCGAATAACAGGAGTCTCTTGAAGGGGGGGACCTACCCCCTCAATGGCAGCGGCGTTCTCTGGAGCCTCAATGATTTTAATGTAGCTGCGGGAACGGGACCTGCCGGTCTTCTGTGCCTCGATTGTCATCCGATGATGACGGGTGCGAACACCTGGGCGAATAATGTCCATGATGTACATTACAGTTACTATACGAACTCCGGCACGCCTGCTGGGAGTAATATTACCTGCGTTGTTTGCCATACGGGAAGGCCCCATGGGGCGCGACGATCGAGGCTCATCGTCTACTCGAGTGAGAACCAGCCCTATGATTATGACGGTGCTGGAACTGCAGCAGGTGTCGTGAACGGTTTCATAAAGGCGGCAGGTCCAACAAGCTATGGTACGGGTAATTGTTCTACCTTGGCCGTTATTCCCGGTGGATCAGGTCCGGATCCCTGCAGCGGCGGACACGGCACTGCTCCCATAGGAGAACCATAACCGTGTACGGAGGCCAAAGAGGTATTCGTTACACCGAAAACTAACTTGCTCATGCCAGGCAGAAGCATCAGAAGTGAGGAAAAAGATCAAGAGAATTCTCACGTCTCCGAAAATTGTCGTTTCCCTCATCATCACGACCCTCGCGGCGAGTTTCGCCGGAGTGCTCATTCCCCAGTCAGCGTTCAGGAGCGCACAGTATTTTGAGAACTGGAAAGCAGACAGTCCTTTCACGTACGCTCTTGTAGACCTGTTCGGCCTCAACAGGGTATTTTCCTCCCCCTTGTTTCTCGTTCTCGTCCTGCTGCTTACCCTTTTGCTCTGCTATTCCGTTTATCTGCAAGGTTCAGTCCTCGTTAAAAAACAGAAGATCAATGTCAGAAAGTGGGGCAGATTTCTCTTCCATGTTGGTCTTCTTGTCGTTTTACTTGCATCTATGTATACCCTGGCGTTCCAGAAGAGGGGCTTCGTCCAGATTATCGAAAGTGATACCTATGTAGGCGATGAAAAATCACTGCTGGCAAAAGAAGTGGGGGTCTTTGCGAAAGGATTTGTTCCAGGCTTCAGAATACGGCTGGACCGATTCGAGCATTCCTACTGGGAAGACGGCTCCATAAAGGAGTTGAAGAGTCTTATTACGGTGAGTGAAAACAACAGCGATGAGACGGTGACGCTCGCTATCAATAAGACGATTTCCGTCAAGGGGGTCAAGCTGTATCAGGCGCGCAGTTACGGGTATACGCTTTCGTTTCTCTTCAAGAGAAAGAATGAAGAGAAATTTTATACGCATTTTAACATCGTGACCCCTCCGAAACTGGAAAAACCGTATGACGGGGTATCGGACATTCCCTCGACCGGTTATATTCTCAGGATGAAATTTTATCCTGACGTTACGAAACAATCCTTTTACCTGAACAGACCTGCATTACGCCTGACCATAGAGCGGGGCAGCGAAACACGCAGCGGGATGGTCTATCCGGGGCAGACACTCGCTCTCCCGCAGGGGGAGCAGCTCATCTGGACTGCTATACGGCCCTGGAGCGGGATCCGGCTCGTGGAAAGCAGGGGAACGCCCGTGGTGTTCTTCGGTTTTGCCCTGCTGATTGCAGGTCTCATAGTGCTTTATTTAATCCCGCAAAACAGGTAGAATAACCCATGGAACTTCTGCTATGGGAAGTGACCCTTCACTGGGCCTCCGTAGTCCTGTATGTAACTGCTGGCGTCATCTTCAGCATCGTCACGGTTTTTGGAAAAGACAGGCTGTATCTCTGGGCGGTCCGGATTTCTTTTGCCGGGCTTGTCCCGCATTCAGCTGCAATCCTGATACGGTGGATTGCATCGGGCCACGGCCCGTATATGCTCAGGTACGAGGTGTTGTCATCGAATGCCTGGGTCTTTATCGTGATGTTTCTCGCCTTCGCGGCAAAGGTTCGCAAGATCCGCTTTGCCGGCATGATCGTCCTTCCCTATGCCTTCCTGACGATGACCTATGGACTGTTTTCCAATCCCGAGATAAAAAGGCTTCCGCCTTCGCTGCAAAGCATCTGGCTTGTTCTGCACGTTTCATTCTATAAACTGGCGGTGGGTGCGATCCTCATATCGGTTGCTGCGGCGATTTTTTATCTGGTAAAAGAGCGACGAGGTGAAAGTGGAGTGCTCATTCGGTTGCCGGGACTGGATGCATTGGACCATTACAGTCACCGCTTTGCAACCTTCGGTTTTACCTTCTGGAGTATCGGGATCATATCAGGATCCATCTGGGCACATCAGAGTTGGGGACGATACTGGGGATGGGACCCCATAGAGACGTGGTCGTTTATTACCTGGCTTTTTTACGGTTTTTATTTGCATATGCGTTTTTTCTTCCGGTGGACAGACAAGAAGGCCGCATGGCTCGTCATTGGATGTTTTCTGCTGTCATTCACGACGGCCTTCGTCATTCCTTTTGTTGCCCGGTCGGTCCATAGTTCCTATTTTACCTGATCAATGCGTGTTCCGGCGCAATCTCTATGAAAAGCCTCAACACCGTCCTTCCCTGGTCGGATTCTGCCTGATGGCGAACATCCTGTCGGCTCCGGGCGCGAGGTCTGCTTTGCAAAAAAAAAGCCCCCGCTGATGCGGGGGCTTGGTCGGGTATCCTAGCTGCCACCGGGGAACTAGGGCTGCTGTTTCTTTGTCACTCGCAGCTCCAGCGTGTTGGCAGTCGAGCCGGTGACTTCCACGGCGAATGAGCCGAAGTTCTTGAGGACCAACTCGTCCGAAAGGACCTGCGCGCTGTGTTTGGAGTCAACCTGGATCTTGGCCGTGGACCCGCGGAAGCTCCGTTCGTGCAGTTCTTTGATCCCGCGTACCTGCTTGCGCAGCACGCTCTTGAACTTCACGAACTGGGACTTGGTCAGGCCTTGGATGGTGATGTTGATCGGCCTGGTGCCGCCCACCTCTTTCGCGTACACCGCCAGTATTTTCGTGAGCATCTCGTCAGCTGCTTTCTTCGCCGCCTTTTTGAGGGCATCCACGCCTGCACTCATTTCGCTAATGTGGACTGCTGCGGCGTGGGACGTGGCAGATGCGATGATCTGGCCGGTGTCCGTGCGCACCGCACGCGCCGAGAGGTCTGCCTGGACCGAGATCATCCCGCCGCCCACGGTACCGTACGTCTTTGCCACTGCTTTTCCGATGATCACCACCTCAGCCGCGGCCTGCTTGCCGAGCCTGCGCGCCTGTCCCGACGAGAGACTTTGCACCTTATACGCCCTGGTGACCCTGATGTCCCGCGCGGCGGCTGCATGATCGACGAATTCAAAGCCCTTTGACGTGAAGGTATCGATAAAGGAGTTTTCGACCGCCCCGATGTCGGACTCGCCACCCTGACCCGCGCCCCGACCCTTCCACCACCATGCATTGACCTCCTTGTCGATATTTTGCTCCGAGATCATGATCATGGTCCTTGGTTTGTGCACCCGGCCGAGGAGAATGCCGATTGCCGAGAGATCGCCTTCAAGCTTCTGGAGCGATACTTCGGCGGTAATACGAACGCGGAGGAGCGTGCCTTCCACGACTTCCCCCGTGACATTGTACCGCTTGATATACCCCATGGTCTGCGACAGAATCTTATCGCTGATGAGCTGGTAATTTTCGACCTGGGTCTGGGAATCGATCAGGATGCCGATCGCCTGCTCGATTGCCCGCTTCTGGGCGTCCTCGAGGGCCTGGTCGCGGGCGATGTCCATGGCGCCCTGCTGCACAACGGCCACACCCTCGGCCGCGACGGTCCGGGAATCCTGTCCGAACGCTGTCGGCGCGGTTATTCCTAGCAGTAAGAAAGGCAGGATAAAAACCATCCTCATGTGACGAAGCATTGCTCTACCTCCTTGAACACTATTGAGTTTATGCATTTCAACCTCGGCTGCGTTACCCACAGCGCCGATGTGAGATTAGCGAACGATTCATGCTCTGATTAGTATGTATACCAATCAGCGCCCTTTTTCAAGGGAATATTCACCTTTCGGCCATTTATTTGATGTTCTCACTATAGCAGAGGCGTTGTCAGCGGTCAAGTAAGGGAATAATCAACATCGGGTACTATTCACGTCCTCAATGAGGGTCGGGTAACTGCTTCCGGCGTGGCATACCGATGTCCGGCGGACCGACGCGGTGTCTGCGTATGCCCATAAATTTTCTGGATATTTTGCGGGAGAGATGTTAAAATCAAAAACAAGCGTTCCTTTTTTTTACCCGATTTGCCATACGAAGAGTGATGAGTGAGCTGCGTGTCCCGACGGATGCGCGTACGCCTGTGGCTCTTGCTTTATTCAGGTATTGTGTGCTGTGCTTTGGTTTTTCACAATGGGGGTTCTATGATTATCGGTATCGGCGTTGACCTGGTAAAAATTGACCGTATCGACAAGGCAGGAAAAAACCATACCGCCTTTCTCGAGCGCGTATTTACGGAACGGGAGCGAGCGTACTGCAAGCGACAGAAGTATCCTGCCCAGCATTTCGCGGCGCGGTTCGCCGCCAAGGAGGCACTGCTCAAGGCCTTCGGCACGGGATTGAGCGCGGGCATGAAATGGACGGACATCGAGGTGCTCCACGGAGAAGGGGGCGGGCCGATCGTGAACCTCGACGGCAGGGTGAAGGACCTCGCGGACCTGAAGGGCGTTAAGCAGGTGATGATCAGCTACTCCCATGATGAAGGATACGCCGTGGCGCAGGCAGTGCTCGTTGAATAGATGCACCCGGTATGCCTCACGACCGGATCGGTGGCGAGAGGATACAGGTATAGCTCATACATCCTTTCCGCCTCTGACGTTCTCCTTCGTGTTCATTCGGATACACAGAGATCATGAAAATCGCCACTGCGGTACAGATGGGAAACATCGACGGCCGGGCAATACAGGAGTTCGGTATTCCCGGCGTGGTCCTGATGGAGAACGCAGCGTCCGCCCTGCTCAGGGAGATGGAGCGTTTTTTTGAAGGCCTTGCCGGTGTGCGCGTCGGCATTATCTGTGGAAAAGGAAATAACGGCGGCGACGGGCTGGCACTGGCCCGGCTGCTCAGCATAGGGGGCGTGCCTGTGCGGGTGGCACTGCTCGCGCCCTTTGATGCGGTATCGGGTGAGGCAAAAATCAACCTCGACGTCCTCAGAACAATGGACGTCGAGATCCTTCCGAGCCCATCGGAAGGCCCTCTTCGGGATATTGTTTCCTGGTCGGATATCCTGGTGGACGCCATGCTCGGTGTCGGCCTTTCCTCTTCGATCACCGGTCAGTATGCGCAGGTTGTCGAGATGATCAATGCCTCGGGCAGGCCAATCGTGGCTGTTGATATTCCCACGGGCATAGATGCGGATAGGGGCGTTGTACTGGGTACGGCAATTCGGGCGGACCTTACGGTGACCATGGCTCTGCTGAAACGGGGCCTCGTGCTGTATCCCGGCGCGGATCATGGGGGGATGGTCCGGGTTGTCGACATCGGTATTCCCCCGGCAGCAGTGGAGCAGGAGCAGATAGGGCTGGCCCTTCTCGATCGCGGATACGCCTGGGGCATGCTGGGCAAACGGCGAGCGGACGCCCATAAAGGGGATTTCGGCCATCTCCTGATTGCCGCCGGTTCGTACGGGAAGGCAGGCGCGGCGGTGATGGCGGCCCGGGGCGCACTCAGGTCGGGCGCAGGCCTCGTGACCGTGGCCGCGCCGAACAGCCTTGTCCCGAGTATCCAGCAGCAGGTTGTTGAGTCAATGTGCTTTCCCGCCGCGGAAAGTATCGATGGAACGGTCGGGACCGGCGCCGATGAGGAGCTGCTGAGGGTCTCGGAAACGATGTCCGCCTGTGTGCTGGGGCCGGGACTCTCAACGCACCAGGAAACGGTGCAGGTCGTGCGCAGCCTCGTGAAGCGTATCACCGTTCCGACGGTCATCGATGCTGACGGGCTCAATGCCCTGGTCGGCTCACTGGACATCCTCACGTCGGCGAAGGCGCCACTCGTGCTGACGCCCCATCCCGGTGAAATGGGAAGGCTTCTGGGGATCACGACGGCTGAAGTACAGAACAACCGGCTGGGCATTGCCGCGGATTTTGCGAAACAGCATACCGTTACGCTCGTGCTCAAAGGAGCCGGCACGGTTGTGGCGAATCCTGATGGAGATGTTTTTATAAATTCCTCGGGGAACCCGGGCATGGCCACGGGTGGCACGGGCGATGTGCTGACGGGCATGATCGGCGCGCTGCTGGCCCAGGGATATACGGCAACCGATGCAGCATGCCTTGGCGTGTACCTTCACGGACTGGCCGGCGATTTGGCGGCACGGGAAAAAGGCGAGATGGGTATGATCGCCGGCGATGTGATCGAGAAGATACCGGCGGCGATAACGGAAACGATCGGAAAAGAATAGGTTGGCCGCGAATGTGCGCGAATGCACGCGAATGAAAAGAAGGCCGGATTCCGGAAAGAACCGTAATGAATTTTTGCCGCGAATATCCAAAAGTAGGCGCTCTTAAGCG
>DMKB01000274.1 GCA_003454665.1 Nitrospiraceae bacterium
CATTCATGAACTGAATTCCGCGTCGATCAGTTCATGAATGACCGTCAGGCGGTGGAGGCTCTCCGGGTGGCCTTCTCCTGCGTTATGCTCCTTGTACCGGTCGTCTTTCACGAGGGAAAGGGCCGCCATGGGCACTCCTTTCTTGTACGTGCTCAGATCAAAAACTAGGCAGAAAAAAATAATGGGACACGGATAGCCCAGAGACAGAAGCGGCCACTCGTAGATGCGGAAACATCGGATTGAGACATTCTGAGTTAACAAGAAGAGCAAAAAATTGTTAACATCTTTTGCCACAGAGAACTCAGAGATCACAGAGAAATACAGAAATATCTTTTATTTCTTTACAAAAAGCTTTCCTCGGCGTCCTCGGTGGCGTAAAGTATTTTCTGCTATGGATAATAGCTCGCACACACACTTTCCAGCTTTTAATCCTCTTTTTCCGCTGTTATCTGCGTCCAAAAGGACTTTATGGTAAAAGGTGTTAAGTCCCTTCGCCGCTAGACAGCCGCTCCTTTACTGAGCGATTCGAGATAGCGTTGCACTTTCGCAGGATCGGACACATCGTCGGGCATGGCGCAATCCGGGGCGCAGACGGACAATACTTTCTCCAGGAGGTCCCTGACGCTGAACTCCAGCAATTCAGGGAGAAACGTCTCCGGCGCATTGTTGATCATCAGATCCTCGTGGTACCAGCCGTCACCCCGGGGAGACGTTCCGGTACAGGCAGGCCCGTTCGAGCTTCGCGGGGTGACGTCATGCTTGATGGCAAAGGCAGAGACATCGGCCCGTAATAATTGCAGTCCCTTGAATGCCGGGTTCGAACAGATGCCGAAGTGCCCCTGGCTGATAGGCCGAAAGCGCGACAGGCTTATGCTGAAGCAGCAGAGAAAGGTCCCCGGCTTCCGGTCCTGGTCCGGCAGAATAACGATGGACAAGAAATCATTTTTGTACTCATGGGTGGTTTTCTGTTGATTGGTCATAGGGACTCCATTGTAGACGCCTGGCGGCAGTTACTTTTCCCCGGACATTCCAAGGGTCTTGATGAGTTTGAATCCAAACAGAAGCGGGAAAAAACCCGTATGAATATGGTACCCGCGTGCCGCTCTTACGTATACCGCTTTACTTCGAACCGGTATATCCGCAGGTCCGTGCCCGAGGGTATCCCTGCTTTCTGCTGAGCAATGCTGATCTGGTAATCCACGGTGTCAACACCATCGATATCCGGTAACAACAGGCCTTTTTTACCGCCGTGCTCGACGATCACCCCGTATCGCTTCGGATCGAGTTCACGCAGATCGTTCACCGGTTCGGGTGGGGTGAGCACATCGACGGTATAGTCTATATCATCGAGCTCTACCGGGCGTACGCATTGGAAGCGCGGATCGCACGTTGCGGCGCTGATGGCATTGCGTACCGTCTCATGGGCAATCGTGGGCTCCGTGGGATGGAACGTGCCGATGCAGCCGCGCAGGATGCCGTGTACTTTCAGGCATACGAAGACGCCGGCACGCTCTGCGAATTCCGGCGGCACTTCATTGTCTGTTAACGGGGACGCCGTACCTTTACGAACATAGTGCTCAACGGCGTTTTTCGCCAGCTCCACGAGGGGGTGCATTACCTACCGCTCCCGCTGTACAACGTACTCTGCGAGTGCAAGAAGCGACTGGCGTGCATGCGAATCAGGGAATACCTCAAGGGCCCTGGCAGCTTCACGAGAGAAGGTCTGCGCTGTCTCCAGTGCTTCGTCCACGGCCCCGTATGTTCCCATCAGCTCGAACGTGTAAGCGAGATGGTCGTCGGTAATCGTATCAGCCTCGAGGATTTCTTTCAGCTTGTCCCGCTCCAACGGCGTTACCTTGCTGATGAGATTGATGAAGGGGAGGGTCACTTTTCCCTCGGCGAGGTCTTTCCCGAGGGCCTTGCCGAGCTGCTTCTGGTCGGCCGTATAATCGAGGGTATCGTCGGTGATCTGGAACGCAAGCCCCAGTTTCCTGCCGTATTCCGCGAGGGCCTCCTCGCGGGTAGCGGGGGCATTGCTGATGATCGCGCCGAGCTTGCACGAGGCGATGATCAGCACGCCGGTCTTGGATTCCACCAGCCGATAGTAGTCGGACTCCGTCAAGTCGACGTTCTGAATCTGCATGAGTTGGAGCACTTCGCCTTCGGACATGGTGGTCGTGGTTTCCGCGAGGGTGTCCATGACCCGCTGGTTTTTGAGGCCGACGGCGTGAGAAAGGGCCTTCGAATAGAGGTAGTCACCGACGAGGATACTGGCTTGGCTGCCCCAGAGAGAATTGGCGGATGACTGTCCTCTGCGAAGCTTTGCCTCATCGACCACGTCGTCGTGCAGGAGCGATGCAGTATGAATGAATTCCACCACGCTCCCGAGGAGATAGTCGGAGCCGTTGCCCTGGTAGCCGCACAGTCTCGCAGAGAGCAGGAGCAGCATGGGCCGGAACCGCTTCCCGCCGGCATTCAGGATATATTTCCCTACCTGCTGGATGAGCGGAACGTCGGAGCCCAGGTTTTCGAAGATGCTCTGCTCCATCTTCTCCATGTCCTGTTTATATTCGTTCCAAACGTCTTGCAGCGTCATGATCATGGTATCATTCTCGGGTTTATGAGCACGAAAAGGTTGGGAGCCAGGCGCGGATAATCTCATTTCATCAACAAAATCCAGACGTTACCGATGACGATGCACCTGGCGTCCACTGAATAATAGGGGACTGTTCAGGCAAAGTCAAGATGTTTCTCCGGGAGTTTCAGGGGGTATGGGAGTACCACCCCGGTGAAACGGTACGTGACGAGAGAAAAAGCATTCGAGGGGAAAAGGAGAAGGTGGAGAAAGAGTATTCCACATTAAGCAAAGACGTACGTACCCGTCCGTTAATCAAAGCTTCATTGCCTTTTTTACCGCTTCCATGGTTTTCGCAGCCACCGCCCCGGCGCGGTTTGAACCATCGCGGATGATGTTTTCGATTTTCTTCGGATCAGCAGAGAGTTTTTTTCGTCTCTCCTGGATCGGGGCGAGATAGGCAAGGAGATGCTTCAGAAGCTCCTTCTTGTCGTCGACGCA
>DMKB01000085.1 GCA_003454665.1 Nitrospiraceae bacterium
AAAGCGAGCCCGCTGCCCATGGTCGCGGCTGTCAGGATGATCCTGAGCAGTTTGTCAAGATCCAGGGTGGTGCTCATTGCGTTGCCGATATCGTACAGAATGGAGAGCTTTTCCGCCCGGGTGCGCGTGTCCGTGGCGAGTTCCTCCATGCGCTCGTACATTGCCGCGTTCTCCAGGGCCACTGCCGCGCCGCTCGCGATGGTGCTCAGAAACTGCAGGTCGTCCTCGTAAAAGGGCTGGCCGCTCTCTTTGTTATACAGGGTGATGATGCCGTTTACCTTATTATGGAAAATCAGCGGCACGCTTATTATGGACGTCGGGGTCAATGCAGCGGTATTCTCGAAGGAGGTGTCGAGAGAAAGGTCCCTGATTAAGAGGGGCTTTTTATCTTCCGCCGTCTTTCGCGCGATGGCCTCACCGATGGTAGCATCCACCTCTTTTACCGTGTCGTCGATCAGCGAGTAGGAAGCGGCGAACCCGGAGGCTCGCGTCACCGGAAGGTTCAGGAGCCGGATGGCGCATCCCTTTGCCTGCAAGGCCTGCGTCGCGTTTTTTGCGATGAGCGCGAGGAGTTCTTCGAAGTCCAGCGTCGAGGTGAGGGCCATGCCGATATCGTAGATCGTACCGAGTTCGGAAAGCCGCCCCTGCAGGTCGTCGAGCAATCGCGCGTTCTGAATCACGCCGCTGATCTGGTTGGCCGTGGTCGTCAACAGCGTTATATCGGACGCAGAAGCATTCCACGGTGTGGCGGAAAGCACAAAGATGACGCCAAGGCACCGGCTCTCGTCCATGATGGGCGCGGCCGACAGAGACTTGAACCGTTCGATCCCGGTTTCCGGAACATACTGGAAGCGCGGGTCCGAGAAGGGGTCCTCGAGGGCAAGCGGCACCTTCTGCTCGGCTACCCATCCGGCGATTCCCATGCCGAGGGGAAAACTGAGCTTGCCGATGGTCTCCTGGTTCAGGCCGATCGCCGCGGCGAGGGTGACGGTGGCGCCGCTGCGGTCGAGGAGGAACACCGAGGCCCCCTCTTTTCCCATGCCCCGCGCAACAGCCTCAACAGTCTGCTGGAGCTTTTCCGTGAGGCTGGCGGAGGAGTTGGATATGCGGCCGATCTCACTCAGGATCTGGAGCTCTGTCTTGAGCGTCGCCTTCATGACGCTCTTCGCCGGGCCCCTGCCATCGGGAATGCGGTTTTTGTCCGCTTTGGCTGCGGTGTCTTTTGCCGGCATTTTGCTCATTGAGGTACCCGAGTTTTTACGAAGCCTTACGCTCTCCGCCTTTGTCTTTCCCTGCCATGCTCGCTTCCCGTCTATCGTTCTGCGAAGGCGTCACGACATCATGATAGAGTCGATCATATTCCCTGGCGGAATGCTCCCACGAAAAATCCTTGGTCATGCACTGGAGCAGAAGGCTTTTCCACCTGCTCTGATCGCTCTTGATTGCGAGGGCGCGCTTCACGGCGACGACGAGCGCTCCCGACGAGTACTCGTCAAACACGAAGCCCGTACCCTTGCCGGCCTGACGATCATAATCGATTACGGTATCGGCGAGCCCCCCGGTCTTCCTGACGATCGGGACCGCACCGTACCGCAGGGCGATGATCTGACTGAGTCCGCAGGGCTCGTAGCGTGACGGCATCAGGAACAGGTCGCTTCCCGCGTAAATTGCCCTGGCAGTGGACTCATCGAATCGAAACATTACCTGTATCTGCTCAGGATACCGGCTGTGCAGGTCCGTCAGGATGCGGTGGTATTTTTTTTCACCCGTTCCGAGAATGATGAGCCGGACACCGAGTTTCATAATTGCCGGGACTGCATCGACCAGCAGCTCAAGGCCTTTCTGCTCGCTCAGGCGGGTTACCATCCCGATAAGGGGACCCGAATCCGCTGAAAAGCCGGCCAGCTTCTGGAGCGCGTCCTTGCAGGCTTCCTTGCCTGCGGGCTCCACAGCGCTGTAGTGCCGGGAAATCGCGCCGTCATTCGCGGGGTCCCAGGCACGGGAGTCGATTCCGTTCAAAATACCGAAGAGGGAACCGGCCCGTTGGGCGAGTATGCCCTCCAGTCCACAGGCGTATTCACTCCGCTGAATTTCCTCGCTGTAGCGTTTACTCACCGTGGTGATAACATCGGCATAGGCGAGGCCTGCCGTCAGAAAACTGAAGGCCCCACCGAATTCCATGCCTTCCGGCGAGAGCGCCTCAGGCCCCAGGCCGAGACGGTGCATCGTCTCCGGCGGGAAGCGTCCCTGGTATCCGAGGTTGTGGACGGTAAAAACGGTTTTCGTCCTGTCGAGGGGCGCCTGCGCCGCGTACTGCGTTTTCAGATACAGGGGCACCAGGCCGGTCTGCCAGTCGTTGCAGTGGATGATGTCAGGGGAAAAATCCATTACGCGGCACAGTTCGAGAAGGGAACGGGAAAAAAAAGCGAAGCGTTCCGCGTTGTCGGGATAATCGCCGCGCGACGTGCCGTAAATCCCGGGCCGATCATAATAGCTGTCCTTGTTCACAAAATAGACGGTGATCCCGTCAGCCGTGCTGCCCTCCAGGATGTCGCAGCGTTCATACCAGGTGGAGATGGGCAGATGAAACGTGGCCCGGTGCTTCAGGTTGAATTGTGCCGGGTCCACCTGCCGGTACCGCGGCAGGACCACCCGCACGTCATGTCCGAGTGAAGCGAGGGCGGACGGGAGGCTTCCGGCGACGTCTGCAAGCCCGCCGGTTTTGGCAAAAGGCGCCACTTCAGAAGCGGCAAAAAGAATGTTCATGGTTTCGCGTCCCGCAGGAACTGCGCGGCCTCCTCAGGCGGCGTGGGATTAATGTAAAATCCCGATCCCCACTCGAAGCCCGCGACGTTCGTGAGCTTGGGCATCAGTTCGATATGCCAGTGGTAGTATTCGTTGCGTTCGTCCCGGAAGGGCGACGTGTGGATCACAAAATTGTAGGGAGGCGTCGACAGGACCGTATCGATTCTCCTGAGCGTGTCCTGCATGATTTCGGCAAGATCTTTGTATTCCTCGTTTGTCGAGCAGGAGTAGCAGGAGCAATGATGCTTCGGCATGATCCATGTCTCGAAGGGAAAGCGCGGCGCAAAAGGTGCGAGTGAAATAAACCGGTCGTTTTCTCCGATCAAACGCGTCTTGGTGCGCGCCTCCTGCCTGATGATATCACAGAAGATACAGCGTTCCTTCAGGTCGTAGTGATGCAGAGACCCGTCAAGCTCTTCCTGCACCTGGATCGGTACGATCGGCAGGGCGATGAGCTGCGTATGGGTGTGCTCGAGCGATGCACCGGCCGCGAGACCTTCGTTTTTGAAGATGAGGGTA
>DMKB01000055.1 GCA_003454665.1 Nitrospiraceae bacterium
CGTCTCCTGATAATTCTGCGCTACCGTCAGCACGATCCTGCGTGAGACCGCCTTTTCGAGATACTCCTTGAGGGGCAGAAATTTTTCATACATGCCACTCACGTTTTCTACGGGGAGAATAATGAATACCAGAGGAGAGGCCGGAGAAGGATTGTCAGCTCGCGCCTTCTGTGACGCCTTGGCATCACCGGGCAAGAAGCCGAAGCTCAGGCACAGGGTCACGACCAGCACAGACAGAAAATAGCTTTTCATATAAACATATTACCACGAAAACGGCATATACATGCCACAGAAAAATATCTTTGCAGAAACGCCGTACCCTACAGATACATACTTACAAAGTCGTATCCCGCAATATCCGTTCTTCCCTTGCCGCAGGAAACATGCCCCTGATTGCTCCATGACCCTTTCAGCTCCTGTCCCGTGCGGGACAGGAACATACTTCCCCGTGCCTTCCGAATGCCGTGTTATCAGTCACTTACTCCCTGGCATCGTAATTGCTGTGTACCCTCTGAGAGATGGAGCAGTGCCTATCAGGGAGCACGCCTCCAGGAACCATATCAGGGGGTGATCTTTCGGCTCAAGGAAAGGCGCCTTCGGCGAAACATGGTGAAGATAGATAAAACACTGGATGTCAGAGGGCTTGCCGGTCCACGTACGAGCGCGCTCACGATACAGACGCTGGAAGCAATGCACGATGGCCAAGTCCTCAGAGTGATCGCCGACGACAGGAAATCCCGGAACGCCATCCCCCTGATGTGTGAAACCTGCGGCCACCGGATTCTTGAACTGAAGCAGGAGGCGGGGACCGTTACCTTTACTATTCAAAAATGACGGGAAGCAGTCCGTCGACAACCAGGGAGGAACGCATGGGAAAGAACATTGCCATCGTGGTCAGAGAACGCCAGGCCGAGGCGCTCAGAATGGCAGTAGGAATTACGCTGATGGACGATTCCATCGACGAGTATGTATTAGACAGAGCCGTCGAAGAAACGGAAGAAAATACCTTGAACCTGGAGACCATGAAGGAATTGGACATGAACCTCTATACGAATACGAGGGAGAACGAGGGCATGGACTACCGTTCGTCCAGCGAGATCGCCGCGCAGCTCCTCGAGTATGACCATATCGAACCGTACTGAAGAGCGAAGGGGGCCGTCATGAACGTGCTGTATCTCATAACGCAGGAGCCCGATGAAACACTCGCCACGATTGTTGGAGAGCATAAAAAAGAACACGACGTAACAATCGTCGATATGCGGAAGAACAAAAACTACGGCGAAATCATCGACCTCATCGCCTCGGCAGACAAAGTGATTTCCTGGTAGGCACATTGGATACACATCAGAAAAGATATTGAACCACAGAGGGCACAGAGGAACACCGTTGGGGAATGGGAGGCACGGTGAATGGGCGACGGGGTGTAAAAGCCCAAGTGACAAAACCCAAGGGTTAAACGAATGTCAAAGTTCAAAATCCAAATGCCAAATAAATGTCAAATGACAAAATGCAAAGGTCTCAATCTTGTTGCCAATTGGTTTTTTGACATTCACTTGAACTTTGAGCTTTGAACTTTGGAATTAGTCATTATCTCTGAGTGCTCTGTGGCAAAACGTTTCACAACACGCACGTCAGAAGGAGGAACACGATGAAACTGGGAATCCTGGTCAATTCCGACAAGCACCGTGACGAGGTCATCGGTCTTACGCAGGCCGCCCTCGCAAAAGGACATGAGGTTACGCTCTTTACCATGGACAGCGGCACCACGCTCCTCACTGATCCTTCCTACAACGAATTGTGCAGGCGTCCCGATGTCGTGATGAGCTTCTGCGATCACAGCGCCAAGCAGGGCGGGGTCGCAACGGGGAACATCCCGGAAGCAATCGTCCGTGGAAGCCAGTACGATAATGCCGTCATGATGCATACCGCGGACAAGGTTATTGTCCTCTGACCGGGGAGCACGGCGTGAACAGACTGGACAAGACCGACTTCATCCTCCTCATCTCATTTGCGACGCTGATCATCTTCCCTCTCTTGTATCTCTTCCGCGCTCTCGATGACAACACGCTGACGAGCTGGCGATGGGTTTTTTCCGGCCTGCGGATTGAACTGGTTTTCGGAATGATTTTGGGGGGGCTCGCGATTGCTCTTTCCCTGTCAACACTGACGCTCTCGGAGCGCCAATATCCTGCTGTGCTGCTTCTCCTGTCATTCTGTGCCGTCATACCGCTTTGGGGAGTGCCGGAAGCGCTCATCGATACGTCACGGTACTTCCTGCAGGCCAAGCAGGTGAACGTTCACGGGATCGGCTATTTCTTCCGGGAGTGGGGGTCGGGAATAGGCGCTTGGACGGATCTGCCCCTCGTCCCTTTTTTCTACGGCATGATATTCAAATACCTCGGCGAGTCGAGAATATACATTCAGCTCTTTACGACGTTGCTGTTTTCCTTCACTATCCTCTTCACTTATCGTATCGGCGCCACCCTGTGGAATGACGAAACAGGATTCACCGGAGGCTTGCTTCTCCTGGGTATTCCCTACCTCATGACACAGGTGCCCCTGATGCTCGTTGACGTGCCAGCCATGTTTCTCTTGACGCTTGCAACCTTCACGTTTCTCGTTGCCGTCGAAAAGGGGGGCGTCCATCGTATCCTTCTTGCCGCCTTTGTCATCTTCCTCGCCGTCCTTTCCAAATATTCCCTCTGGCTGATGCTGCTTGTGCTGCCCGTCATACCGTTCAGCGCCGGGTGGAGCTGCGGCAAAACCGCCTTTTTTCGCTCTGCTGCGATCCTGACGATTGCCGGTGTCCTCTCCGGCGCTGTTCTCCTCGCCGCATACGATACGGTTCGCGATCAACTACACCTCCTCCGCACTTACCAATGGTCGGGACTCCAGCGATGGCAGGAGAGTTTCGTCTCGACCTTTTTCTTTCAGAGTCATCCTTTTATCACCATACTCGCGCTCTTCGGTATGGTTACGGCGGTCAGGAAGGGGGATGGGAAATTCCTGATACCCGGCTGGTTCGCCGCTTTTATTTTCATTCTGCACGTTGAAAGGATACGGTACATCCTGCCGTTGTTTCCATTCTTTACCCTCATGGCATCCTATGGCCTCCAGCAGGTACAGAAGCTTCAGGTAAGGCGATTCATTGCCTACAGCACCGTTGCCACGGCACTCGTGGTTGCCATTGGCGTCTATCTGCCGTTCCTGAATACAACGAGCATGGCGAACCTCAGAAATGCGGGGAAGTATCTCGACACGCTGAACGGAGAGGCCGTTGAGGTCCGCACAGTTCCGCAGATTGCGTCAACAGGCAATACGGAAATGGCAATTCCGCTCCTCGATCTCTATACGAAAAAGCAGCTCACCTACCGGCGGAAACGCCCTCTGCCTCCCGGCATCGATGTGGTCAATCGTTCCTCACTGCGGTTTACCTGGGAAGTGGAGCTTCCGGAATTCTATCGACAGGCGCCGGAGAAAGCAGGCCCTCATCGTCCCCTCGCAATCATAGCGAGCAGACCGGTAACCGTACCACCCCGGGGAATGATGCCTGATGATAGCGTGAGGCCCGGGGTGCGACAATTTACGCTTCAGGCCGAACCGTTCCGATACAGAACAACAGTCTCTGTGTTCGAACGCAATGGTCTGGCCGTAACAGCCCATGCATTCTCAGGGAACTGTCCCATTCGGGACAGCGGCCCTTTGCTAACCCGATGAAAAGCTCCGCTTTTCCGGCGCTGCCGGATTGGCATAGTCCTTGCTGAGTAGGGGGTTGAACGACTTCATATATCACTGTTTACCGGGAGGTACAATCGTGGAGGACAGGGAAAGAAAAAATCAGCGATGGGCGTTCATCATAGTCGGGTTCTTCATTCTCGTGAGTGTCGCCACCTTTGCCTACGACTACTACTACATCTATCTGTCGGCCTATCTCTGGTTCGGTTTCATCTACGGGATGTGCCTTCAGTACGGTCGGTTCTGCTTTGCGTCGGCCTTCAGAGACCTCTTCGCCGTCGGCGTGCCGAGAATGGTCGTCGGCATCATGATCGCGACGATCCTGTTCAGTTTCGTTTCCGCCTTCGTAACGGCAACAGGCATGAGCACCTTCCACGCAGCGCCGACGAGTATCCATGCAGCAATTGCGGGGCTCATTTTCGGTGTGGGAATGGTCTTTGCCGGGGGTTGCGCATCGGGATCGCTTTACAAGACCGGGGAAGGCAACGGGGTGGCCCTGCTTGTGGTCCTGTCGATCAGCATTACCCAGGCTGTATTCGTGGACATCGCGGGATGGTTCAATAAGCTCGTGCCGCAATCCTGGCATGAATCCGCCGTTGCAAAGGGCCTTCCTCCGGTGATCAGCGCCGGAGACGGCTGGGTCGACCAATATCTCGCCGGTTACGTCTGGGACCAGCCGGTCCAGAAGTTTTCCGGGCTCTTGGGACTGAAAGACACTTCTGTCGCCGGCGCCTTTCTGGGAGATTTTTTGGCGGGCGTGTTGCTGCCGGCGGCCCTGCTGCTTGTCGTGGTGTATATCTTCTGGGCCAGAAAAAACTATTTGAGGAAGCGCAGGCAGGAAAGCGGCAGGACGGCCATAGGCATCCGGGACGAACTCGCCGGTTACTGGACCATGATCATGAGTTCGAAGAGGACTGCCATCGCCGGGTTGTTCCTGGGGATCGCCTGTGG
>DMKB01000256.1 GCA_003454665.1 Nitrospiraceae bacterium
GATCGAGAAGCAGTTCGGCAAGGGTTCCATAATGCGTCTGGGCAAGGGAGATGTCCCTGCCGGTATCGCGGCGATCTCTACGGGCTCCCTGGGGCTGGACATAGCCCTCGGTGTCGGTGGTGTGCCGCGGGGGAGGATTATCGAGATATACGGCCCGGAATCCTCGGGCAAGACCACGCTGGCGCTCCATGTGATAGCGGCGGCGCAGAAGGCCGGCGGGCAGGCCGCATTCGTCGATGCAGAACACGCCCTCGACGTTACCTATGCGCGCAAGCTCGGCGTGGGCACCGACGACCTCCTGATCTCGCAGCCCGATACGGGTGAGCAGGCCCTGGAGATCACGGAGACCCTGGTGCGGAGCGGAGCGATCGACGTCATCGTCGTCGATTCCGTGGCCGCCCTTACTCCGCGGGCGGAGATCGAGGGTGAGATGGGAGATTCCCACATGGGACTGCAGGCGCGCCTCATGAGTCAGGCGCTTCGCAAACTCACCGGTGCGATCAGCAAGTCTGCCACGACACTCGTCTTCATCAACCAGATACGCATGAAGATCGGCGTCATGTTCGGAAATCCCGAGACCACGACGGGCGGCAATGCGCTGAAGTTCTATTCTTCCGTCCGTCTCGATATCCGCAAGATCTCGGCGATCAAGGAGGGCGATGATGTGACGGGCGGCAGGGTGCGGGTCAAGGTCGTAAAAAATAAGATCGCGCCGCCCTTCCGGCAGGCAGAATTTGATATAATGTTCAATGAGGGCATCTCCAAGCTCGGGGAAATCATCGACATGGGCGTGGAGAAGGGCATCGTTGAGAAGAGCGGGGCGTGGTACTCCTACAGCGGCACCAGGATCGGCCAGGGACGGGAGAACGTAAAGCAGTTCCTCGCTGAACATCCTGAGATGGCGTCGGAAGTGGAGCGCCTTGTTCGGCAGGCAAGCGGCCTGGCGGTTCCCGGGGCAACGGATGCCGAGCGTGCCGCACCGGTAAAGGAGAAGGACACCCCCCCTCCCCCGGAACGCACAGGAAAGTCCTCACGATCGCAGAAGGAGAGACCAGCGGAGGCGTAAATGAACCTGAATGATTTGCTGAAAATGACGTTCGAGCGACGTGCATCAGACCTGCACTTAAAAGTCGGCGTACCGCCGATTCTGCGGGTCAACGGCAGGCTTATGCCGGTTGAGAGCGAGAAGAGGCTCACCCAGGAAGATGCCCTCGGCATTGCCTTCGGCATCATGAACAACGCGCAGAAGACGAAATTCAAGGAGAAGAACGAACTTGACATGGCCTACGGCGTGCCCGGCCTCGGACGGTTCCGGGTGAACGTGTTCCAGCAGCGCGGAAGCGTGGGCATGGTGTTTCGTGTTGTTCCGGTAAAGATCCAGAGCTTCGAGGATCTCATGCTCCCCGCGGTGCTCACGAAGGTGGCGCAGGAACAGCGCGGCCTGATCCTCGTGACCGGTACGACGGGAAGCGGTAAGTCCACGACCCTGGCGGCCATGATCGACTACATCAACAATACGCGGACGTCGAACATCGTCACCATTGAAGATCCCATCGAATTTCTCCACCGCGACAAACGGAGCATTGTGAACCAGCGCGAGATCGGCGCCGACACCTTTTCCTTCGGCGACGCCCTGAGGAGCGCCCTCCGCCAGGACCCCGACGTCATCCTCGTCGGTGAAATGAGAGACTTCGAGACCATCACCACGGCCCTGACCGCGGCGGAGACCGGCCATCTGGTGCTTTCCACCCTTCATACGGTGGACGCTTCCGAAACGGTCAACCGTGTTATCACCGCCTTTCCGCCGTACCAGCAGAAGCAGGTCCGGATGCAGTTTGCCTCGGTGATCCGGGGGATCGTTTCGCAGCGCCTCGTTTCGCGGGCCGACGGCAACGGACGCGTGCCTGCCGTGGAGGTGATGATCGGGACGCTCTCGGTGCGGGAGGCTATCATCGACGAAAACAAGACCCGCGAGATACCGAATCTCATAGCATCAGGCATGAGCCATTATGGGACGCAGACCTTCGACCAGTCGCTCCTCGTGCTGTACAAAAAAGGAATGATCAGTTATGATGAAGCCCTCATGTCAACGAGCAACCCCGACGACTTCATCCTGAAGGTGAAGGGAATCCAGTCCACCAGTGATCTCACGTGGGAGGATGATGAACGGAGAAAGCAGGCGCGGAAATCCGTTCCCCCTTCAGCTCCAGGAGCAGCCCCGAAACCGGCGGGTGGGCAGGAATACAATCCAAAGGAGAAATCCGGGGATGACTTTAAAATAGAGCGCTTCGGGGACAAATGAGGTGAATGGGGAATCGGGTATGGAGCGTGAGCGTATTGACACCGAGCAGAACATACTATTCTCATTCGTAAGAAATCGGTCTGAATCAGTGTGCAAAAATAATGCATGGTGCGCGTAGTGATTGTTGATAAGAAGGAGCTGACGCGAGCCCGGAATGCGGCATTCCGGTATCTTGCCAGCCGGCCGAGGAGCACGGCCGAGGTGGAGGCAAAGCTTCGGAGCAGAGGCTTTGCGCAGACGATCATCGGGACCGTGCTTTCCGATTTGGACCGCCTCGGGTATATTAATGACAAAAAATTTGCCGGCCAGTGGGCCGAGAGCAGAATGCGCGTACGGTTGTTCGGCAAACGGAGGATAGAGCGGGAGCTGATTGACAGGGGAGTGGAGCGCGACGTTGTTCAAGAGGAACTTTCCGGTGTTTTCGCGCCCGGCCTTGAACAGGAAACGGCGCGCAAGGCCGCGGAAAAGAAACTCCGTACGCTGACAATCAGTGCTCCGGAGATCCGGAAGAGACGGCTCGCCGGTTTTCTCGAGCGGCAGGGGTTTTCTTTCGAGGTGATCAGAACGGTCCTTCGAGAGGTCGTCTGATCGTGCAGGAAGAAAACCCGTTTTCTTCCCGGTCACTCCTTTGCGGGAACATTTCTCAGTTGTTACCAACCTTATCACTTCACCAGTGCTCTCAGAAAGCGGGACGTGTACCCAGCGGTATCGTTGCGCGCTTCCGGGGCGAATCATTACGGGCAGCATGAAGGAGCAGACGTTGAAAGCAAATGAATTGAGAAAGTTGTTTTTAGACTATTTCGCCGAACGAGGTCACAAGGTGGTCCCCAGTTCCCCCCTGGTCCCCCGGAACGACCCGTCGCTCTTGTTTACGAACGCCGGGATGGTGCAGTTCAAGGGCGTCTTCCTCGGCGAGGAACAACGGGACTACCAACGGGCAGTCACGACGCAGAAGTGCATCCGTGCAGGTGGAAAGCACAATGACCTGGAGAACGTGGGCCATACGGCGCGGCATCACACTTTTTTCGAGATGCTCGGCAATTTTTCCTTCGGCGATTATTTCAAGAAAGAAGCGATCGCCTACGCCTGGGAATTCCTTACGGAGAAAATCAAGCTTCCCCCGGAGCGATTGTGGATCACCGTTTTCCGGGAGGATGACGAGGCCTTTGAGCTCTGGAAAAAAGTAGCCAAGGTTTCTCCTGAACGCATCGTTCGCATGGACGAGAAGGACAACTTCTGGCAGATGGGCGATACGGGCCCCTGCGGACCGTGCTCCGAGATTCTCATCGACCAGGGGCCGGAGCTGTCCTGCGGCAAACCGGACTGCGCCGTCGGGTGCGAGTGCGACCGGTACCTCGAGATATGGAACCTGGTATTCATGCAGTACGACCGCGATGCCTCAGGAACGATGACCCCGCTCCCCTCGCCGAGTATCGACACGGGAATGGGGCTCGAGCGCCTGACCGCCGTGGTGCAGGGGGTGAAGAGCAACTACGAAACAGACCTGTTCCAGCCGATCATTCAGAACATCTCTTCCCTTGCCGGCGTGCCCTACGGATCGGATCAGCAGGCCGACATTTCCTACCAGGTGATCGCCGACCACCTGCGGTCCATCACCTTTCTGCTCTCCGACGGCATCCTTCCGTCGAACGAAGGAAGAGGATACGTACTCAGGCGAATCATCCGGAGGGCCAGTCGCTACGGCAAGCTGATCGGCATCGACAAGCCCTTTCTCTACGGGCTGACGGCCGTGGTGGTCGATGAAATGCGTGATGCCTTCCCGGAACTCGTCGACAGCCGGGAACACGTCGCGAAGGTCACGCTCCTCGAAGAAGAGCGCTTTGCCACGACCCTGGACTCCGGTCTCGCGCTCCTGAACGAGACGGTCGCGAAGCTTAAGGGCCGGGGCTCGAAGAGTATCCCCGGTGATATCCTGTTCAAGTTGTACGACACCTACGGTTTTCCCCTTGACCTGGTCGCCGATATGGCCAGGGACATGAACCTGCAGCTCGACGAGGCGGGATACCAGCGGGCCATGGAAGAGCAGCGGAACAAGGCCAGGGCGGCATGGGCCGGCTCCGGTGAGGAAAAAGTCAAACCCGTCTATTCCACCGTGGCCGGGAAGGTCCCAAATACCGTGTTCACCGGTTATGATACCCTTGAGGACGATGGTGAGATACTCGCGATCATTCGGGGCGATACCGTTGCTCCCGAGGTCGGGGCGGGAGACGAGGCGGAGATCGTTCTGCACCGCACACCGTTTTACGCCGAATCGGGCGGGCAGGTCGGCGATCGTGGTGAGTTGCTCGGCGAGGGCGCCAAGTTTTCCGTTGAAGACACGGCAAAGCCCTTCGGCGACCTTGTTGTGCATAAAGGGAGGGTCAAACGGGGAGTATTCAGGGAAGGCGACGCGGTGCTTGCAAAGGTCGAGGCGGCGCGGCGCAGTGACACGGTCCGACACCATACGGTCACCCACATCCTTCACGCAACGCTTCGTTCCGTCCTCGGAGACCACGTAAAGCAGGCCGGATCGCTCGTTGCCCCCGACCGTTTGCGGTTCGATTTTACCCACTATGCCCCGGTATCACCGAGGGAGCGGGAGCGGATCGAGGAAATGGTGAACCAGCGCATTATTGAGAACCATCCCCTCGAGACCAAAATCATGGACGTGGACCAGGCCATGGCGAGCGGTGCCATGGCGCTCTTTGACGAGAAATACGGCGATTCCGTGCGGGTCGTGACGGTGCAGGACGTGAGCAGAGAACTCTGCGGCGGAACGCATGCGCGGGCGAGCGGGGATATCGGGCTCTTCAAAATCATTTCCGAAGCGGGAATTGCCGCAGGGGTGCGCCGGATCGAGGCAGTGGCAGGCAAACACGCCTATCAGGCCTTCAAGCGGGAGGAACAGGATATGCTCGAAGTCGCACGGATTCTCAAGGCCTCGGACCTCGATATCGTCCCCCGTGTTGAGCGGCTCGTGTCACAGGTGAAGGGGCTGGAAAAAGAAAATGACCAGTTTAAAAGCAAAATGCGATCTTCCCAGGCCGGCGATGTCGTGAGCGAAGCGAAGTCAGTTGACGGGGTGAAGGTGCTCGCAAAGCGGGTGGACGGCATGACCCCGAAGGACCTGCGGGACTTCGGCGACAAACTCAGGGACCGGCTCGGCAGCGGAATCCTGGCGATCGGCACGGTAAAGGACGACAAGGTGAATCTGATCGTGATGGTCACCAAGGACCTTACGAAGCGGTTTCACGCAGGACAGATCATTAAGGAACTTTCCGCCCTCCTCGGCGGGTCGGGCGGTGGGAAACCGGACCTGGCCCAGTCAGGCGGGAAAGACCCGGGAAAGCTGGACGAGGCTCTCAAGAGGCTGTATACTGTAATCAAGAGGGTCACCGGGAATAGTGCGGCAGAAGGGTAACCTACCTAACCCGGATAAACCGGAATTGAAAATTGGAAATCGGAAATTTAAAGTTTAAAAACCGATGCGTCAAAAAAACGCCATCGAATCCAGTGGTTACGAGGGTTTTATGATTTTTCAGGAAATTTCCTTTCCCTTTTGCAAGAAATTGAGAACTAAGTAACCAAGGAGGTTCACCATGACACTTTCTGAGATTGTCAAAAAGGCGATGCTGGCCGGACTCGGCGCGCAGGAGAAGGCCAAAGAGTTCGTCGATGAGCTGGTAAAGGCCGGCGAATTATCGAAGAGCGATGCCGCCTCACTCGTGAAGGAGTGGACGACCAAGGCCGCGGAGAGCACCAAGGATCTGGACAACAGAATCCGGGAAACGATCTCGAGTGTAACAGACAAGATCAACATTCCGACGCGGGGCGACATCGAAGGCATCGAAAAAAAGCTGAAAAGCATGAACACGCGTCTCAAAAAACTCGAGGGCGGCAAAGGCGGCGAAGAAGAAGGAGAACGGGAGGCCTAAGGTTGGCCTCGTATTGCGATGTCACTCCTCGGATTCTGGCGAAGACACTACCGGGACATTCCCCGGATCAGGTACATCATCATGGTGGCCTCCCGATACGGATTCGGCCACATTGTGGAACAGATGGGCCTGCAGAGATTCGTGTCCTTCGGCAGGCGTGTTTTCACGTTCAGGAAATATCCTCAGCCCGACCGTCGTCGAAGCGCTCCGGAGCGTCTCCGGGTCGTATTCGAAGAGTTGGGCCCTTCCTTCATAAAGCTTGGGCAGGTCCTGGCCTGCAGGTCGGACATGCTTCCCACGGAGTATGCCCAGGAACTCTGTAAACTCACCGACTCGGTGAATCCCTTCCCTTTTGCAAAGGTCAAGGAGATCGTCGAAAAGGAACTCGATGCTCCGATTTCCCGCGTCTTTGCTGAGTTCGATCCCCGTCCGGAAGCCGCGGCGTCCATAGCCCAGGTACATCGTGCCCGGTTGACCGACGGCACCGAGGTTATGGTCAAGGTTCAGCGCCCCGATATTGACCGTATTATCGACCGGGACATCAGCATCCTCAGGGGGCTCGCCGAACTTATTGAGGCCTATATCCCTGAGATGGCCGTCTACAATCCTCCGGGGATTGTAGAGGAGTTCGCCCGCACGATAACCCGTGAGCTCGATTTTTTTGTCGAGTCTTCGAACGCCGTTCAGCTCAGGAACAATTTCGAGGAGAGCCCGATCCTTTACGTTCCCCGGGTATTCCCGCACCTGACGAGCAGACGGGTGCTGGTGATCGAGAAACTCGACGGCATCCGTATCGACGAATACGAACGGATAGTCCAGGCGGGGTTCGACCGTCGGGAAATCTCGCAGAAGGGCGCAGCGGCATATTTCCAGATGATTTTTCAGGACGGCTTCTTCCATGGTGATCCTCATCCCGGGAACATCTTCGTGCTCCCCGACGGCAGACTGGGGGTCGTTGATTTCGGCATCATGGGCAGGGTGACCGATGAGAACATGGAGTACTTTGCCGATACGATCGTTGCACTCGTGAACCGTGATTTCAATTCCCTGGTACAGCAGTATATGAACCTGGGTTTTGTATCCGACGAGATCGTTGATATCGAGCGGTTCCAGCGTGATCTTCGGGAGGACCTTGCGGAACTGTTCGAGCCCTATTACGGAATGACGGTAAAGCAGATCGATTTCGGCGGATACGTGGACCGGCTTACCCAGCTGTCGCTTCGCCATGGGCTGAAAATGCCGCAGAACCTCTACGTGGTGAACAAAACACTCGTTACCCTCGAGGGCATTCTCCGGCAGCTCGATCCTGACCTCGATTTCATCGAGGTTGCCAAGCCGCACGTTTCCCGGCTTATCCGCAGGAAAAAGGACCCGCTTCGGGCCTTGCGGTCGGCGCAGAAAAGCGCCGAAGATTTTTACGATGTATTTTCCCATTTTCCCCGCCAGCTCCAGGCGGGTTTCAGGAAGTTCATGCGCGGGGACGTCCAGATAAAGCTCCGGCATGAAGAGCTCGACCGATTAATCAGGGACATCGACAGATCCAGCAACCGCCTGTCCTTCAGCGTCATTACGGCGGCCATCATCGTCGGGTCGTCCATCATTATCCATTCCGGGCAGGGCACGACGATGTTCGGTCTGCCCATCGGCTTCATTGGGTATGTGATCGCCGCGTTATTCGGCGTCTGGCTCTTGATCGGCATATTGCGATCAGGACAGTTGTAGCGCCTCGCGACGGGTTATCATCGCGGGCAGGATTGTTTGCAAAACAGGAGAGAGAAGGGGTCGGGGCAATGAGCAACAAACGGAGCGTATCATCGCTCGTCGGGGGAACGAAACAGTGGATCATGCGCTATCCGTGGCTGTCTTTCCTGGCCGCCACGGTGATGCTTGCGGCGATTATCCATTTTTATGTTGCTCTCCTCGTGCCGCCGGCGCGGGAAGCGGCATGGCAGGAGATCGAGGTGACCAGGGGCATGAGTTTCAAGGCACTCTCGTCCACGTTGCACCGCAGAGGGGTCATCCGGTATCCCGGGTATTTCGAATTCTTTGCCCGCCTGCAGGGTATTACACGGAACGTGCGAATCGGGTATTACGGCTTGGGCAGGCATATGAGCTTGTGGCAGGTGCTCCGGGCCTTCAGAAAAGGGCACATTATTGAGTACGCCGTCACCATCCCCGAAGGATACAATATGTTTCAGATCGGGTATGTCGTGGCAAAAACGCCTATCGCTTCCGGGTCGCGGCAGTTTATCCGCCTTGCCAGGGACAAGAGTTTTTCGCACAGCCTCGGTGTCGAGGCAGACACCCTCGAGGGGTACCTGTTCCCGGATACCTATTATTTCCCGAAAGGAACAACGATCGAAGAGGTGGCGCGACAGATGGTGCGGCGCTATCAGGCCCTCTTTGTCGACTCGTACCGCAGCCGCGCGGAAGAGATGGGATTCACCGAACATCAGATCATTACGCTCGCATCGATCATCGAGAAAGAAGCAAAGTGGCCGTCAGAGCGGACGACGATATCAGCCGTCTATCACAACCGGCTGAAGATAGGCATGAAGCTCCAGGCCGACCCCACCGCGGTTTACGGAAAACAGGCGTGGGTGCGGAAGGTTACGTCACGGGACCTGAAGCGAAAAACCCGGTATAACACCTATATTTACAAGGGGCTCCCACCGGGACCGATCGCCAATCCCGGGCATGGCTCGATATTGGCGGCCCTCCACCCTGAACCCGTGGACTACCTCTTTTTTGTCGCCCAGGGTGACGGCTCGCACTTCTTTTCGAAGGACTACGCGACCCATCGCAGTGCGGTCAAACGCTACCGGGCCGTCCAACAAAATGCCCGGCGGAATCGGAACAAGCAGCGGTAACGGGCAGATCGTTCCCTCCGCACCCTTGCCATGAGAGGAATACCTTACGCCGCGAAGTGGTTTGACGTCTTTTTGGGGGGGGCGGTAATATCCCGGATCTTCCGGTGAAGGTCTTTCGGGTGGAAGGGCTTCGTCAAATAGTGCGCCCCGGTGGTGCGCAGAAAATCGTGTGCTTCCTGGCTCGACGTGTCTCCCGAGATAAAGATGGTTTTCTTGATTGTGTCGCCCATGTCCTGCATCTGCTTATAGATACTTTCGGATTGAAGGTCCGGAAGCTTCATATCGCAGATAATGATATCGTAAGAACCCCGGCGCAGCAGGGTAAGGGCATCCGTGCCGGTGCCGGCGGTATCAACGCGGTTCCCCTGCAGGGTAAGGATGTCCCGCAGCGACTCCCGTATCGCAGCCTCGTCATCCACGATGAGTATATTCAGCCCCTGGTCGGAGCATGAGACACCGACGGAGGAGTGTCTTGCCGATTTGCCGGCAACGGCGGGAAGTTGGATATGAAATGTCGTGCCTCCCTGCGCCGCGCTTTCAGCACGAATTCTTCCGCCATGGGACTCGATGATGTTGCTCGCAATGGGCAGACCCAGGCCGGTTCCCGTGCCGGCCTTCTTTGTCGTGAAAAAGGGCAGGAAGATGTTTTTGATGCTTTCCTCGCCGATGCCGGGACCGTTATCCCTGATCCGGACAACAGCCAGTGATCCTTCGCGCGTTGTTTCGATTCTGATGACCCCGTCTTGTTTCTGTTCCGCCAGTGCCTGTATTGCATTGTTGAGGACATTGAAAAACACCTGGAGGAGCTGGTCCGCGTCAGCCAGAGCTACGCAGTCGGAGGATAGGTATTTCCTCACGGAGATGCGGTTTTTGCTGATCTCGGCTGACAGGGCGTCCAGGGTCTTGTCCAGCAGATCTTCCAGATCCACCGGTGATTTCTTGAAATTCGTTTTCCTGGCAAAACCGAGCATGCTGCGGGTTATTCTCTTGGCCCGATCCGCCTCTTTCAGAATTTTATCGACCATGGTTTGGCTTTCCGGGGCGCCCGACATCTTGCGGAGCGCCTCGGCGTAGCCCATGATGCCGGTCAAGGGGTTGTTGATTTCATGGGCAACGCTCGCGATGAGCAGGCCGAGGGCCGAGAATTTTTCCGCCTGCACGATGTGCTGCCGTGCATTCCGAAGCTTCTGGGCCTCCGTCGAGAGGCTTTTCTGCAGAAGGGTATTTTCGATGGTGAGGGAGATCCGGGAACTGACGGACTGAAGAAGTGCCCGGCTTTGTTCCGGGATCGGGCCGGGAGCAGGACGGCCTGCTGCAAGCACTCCAACGGTTTTTCCCTTGATCGAAAGGGGAAGCACGGCAGCGGCACCGGCGGTGAAGAACGCGCCGTTGCCCGGAGTTCCGGCGGGGGGATCAGTACCGGTGTCTTCCCGGTATTCGCACGTGCCTGTTGCGGCCACACGGGCCAGGAGATTGTCCTCATCGGACAACGATACGGTCCAGCCCTTGAGGGCCCTGGAGGCGGATTTTTTAAAGCCTGCCCCGTGAGTGAAGAGGAGCTTCTTGTCACCCTCGTTCAACAGGAGGACTGCGAAGCGCTCGAATCCCGTGATTCCGCCAAGACATGCTGCAGCGGTGGAGATCTGTTCACCCACGCCATGCCCTGACGCCAGCGCTGCGGTCACCCCGCGCAGGAGCGTCTTCCTGTCAATGACCTCGACCTGTGTTTCCTTCTGCTTTTGTCTCTTCATTGCCATCTCCACTGGTACTGAACAACAGCAAGAAACGTCAGAAGTTTCGTGAATCAAGGTTGAACGGGTATTACGCTAAGGGGAACGGATCTCCTGTTCCACGAATCCGGCTCTGCATGACTGCGCAGCCTTGTGCGCCTTTTCTTGCACGCAGTCGGATGAGCGGAACCGCGCTGAAAGAGCGAACAGGGACCCCGCAGTGCCGCTTTAGTCCCGCTATAAGCGGGACCGAGGGGCTCCATGTATTTTTTTACAGCGAAAAAAAGGGAATGGGGTTTTTTAGCCCCAGGGTAAAGGCACCATAGTTTCTAAGTTTAACATATATTTACGGGAAGTGCAGAATTTTTTCAATAAAATTATATACTTATACGAATAAAGAGACGTGCGTCAAGGTAAAAGACTCTGGAGAGCCGCGCCGACGTGCAGGGGCTGCATGAGCGCTCAATGCCGGCTCCCTGTCCTGTCCGCGCTTCACCTCTTCACCATTGGCGCCATAGCTCATATTTTACAATAGGTTGCCAGCCACTCTCCTGCTCGTGTCAGAAAAGGGCATCTTGCAGACTGCGGGGTATGCTGTTTAACCATTCATCCCTCGGATCCGGGGGTCGAGGGCGTCGCGGATGCCCTCACCGAGGAGGTTATACCCGAGTACGGTAACGAGAATCGCCAATCCCGGGAAGACCGAGAGCCACCAGGCGATCTCGATATTCTCCCTGCCCGACGCGAGCAGGCTGCCCCAGCTCGGCGTCGGAGGCTGAATGCCGAGTCCCAGGAAGCTCAGTCCGGACTCGACAAGAATGGCAGCGCCGATACCGAGTGTGGCCGACACATATATGGGCGAGATGCCGTTCGGAAGGATGTGTCTGAAGATGATTCGCATATCCGATGCGCCGAGGGCCCGCTCAGCTACGACGAACTCCCGCTCTTTAAGGGCCATGAACTCCGCACGGACCAGACGGGTAGGCTCCATCCAGGTGGTGAAGCCGATGACGGCCATGATGATCCAGATGCTCGGTTTGAGGATGGTAACGATCGCCAGGATGAGAAAGATGGTGGGTACCGCGAGCATGATGTCAACGGCCCGCATGATGACCGTGTCGACGATCCTGCCGAAGTAGCCGGCAATCGATCCCATAACGACTCCGATGACGGTTGCAATGCCGACGGCAACAAATCCCACGAGGAGGGATATCCAGGCGCCCCCGATCATGCGGGCCAGGACATCCCTGCCCAGCTCGTCCGTTCCGAGGGGATGGGAAAGGCTCGGGCCGTTGAGGATGTTTTTGACATCAATGGCTGTCGGGTCAGGGGGATAGACAAGGGGCCCCAGAACGGCGACGACAAGCATTCCGACAACGAGTACGCCGCCGGCAACGGCGAGGCGGTTCTTGAGAAATTGCTGAACCGTTGATCCCGGGACGGATATTTTTTTCATGGCAATTCTCCTGTTACTCCTGTCCCAGGCGTACCCGCGGATCAGCGAAGGCATACCCGATATCGGCCAGCAGGTTCCCGAGCATGGTGAGCACCGCTCCCGGCGCAAGAATTCCCATCACGACATTGTAGTCCCTTTGCAGGGCGGCTTCGAAAAACAACCGCCCCATGCCGGGGATACCGAAGACCGTTTCCAGGATAACGCTGCCGCCGATCAATCCCGGGATGGCGAATCCGATGATCGTGATCACCGGCATGAGCGCATTGCGGAGGGCGTGCTTGTAGAACACCATGACTTCCGGGAGCCCCTTGGCCCGCGCGGTCCGGATATAGTCCTGGCGCAGCACCTCGAGCATGTTGTTTCTCATGTATCGGGAAATGCCGGCAAGCCCGCCAAATGCCGAGACAAACACGGGAAGAATGAAGTGTTCGGCCTGGTCCATGAAACGCTGCCAGGGAGTGAAGGCGGATACATCCAGGCTCTGTATTCCGGAAATCGGGAGCATGCCCAACTGAACCCCGAAGACATAGATGAGGAGCAGAGCGAGCCAGAAGGACGGCGTTGCAAAACCCACAAAGACGAAGACCGTAACGAAGCGATCGATCAGTGAATACTGGTGCGTGGCAGACAAGACCCCTATGGGGATTGCGATCAGGAAGATGAGGGTCAGTGCGAGAATGTTGATCTTGAGCGTTATGGGGAGGCTCTCGAGTATCTTATCCTTCACCTTGCGGCCGTCGGCAAAGGCCTCGCCAAAGTCAAGAGTCAGAAATTTTTTGAGCCACGTTATATACTGCTTGTGGAAGGGCTGGTCGGCGCCGTAGAGCTTCCTGAGGCGCTGCCGGGCCTCGGCCGAGGCCTTGGCGGAAAAATCCATCTGTGCCTCAGCAGGGCCTCCCGGAGCGAGGTGCATGATGCCGAAATTGAGCAGCGTTATGCCGAAGAGGATGGGGATGATCAGGAGTAAGCGTTTTGTGATATAGCGAGCCATGGAGGACGGTTGTTTCGGCGGTTGTGCAAAAAAATCAACGGGCTGGAAACGCTAGTCTGTTATCTTTTTCCTGTCTACTGTCTACAGCTTTCTGTCTGTTGTCTCTAGTCTGTTCTCTGTAGTCTATAACTTGTTATCTTTTTCCTGACTCCTGACTCCTGACTCCGTAACTACGTCACTTTAAACACGAGGTCAAAGGGCTTGGCCGGCTTGGAGAGCTTGATGCCCGTGAACTGGCCGCGGGACGCCTTTTCTACGGGCTTATGGTCGAACTCCATCACCTCGACCTTTTGCTTGAAGTCCGTGTCATTACCCTTGATATGGATCGTGTCTCCAACAGCAAGGTCACCGAACTCCAGCTTCACGGCTGCCACCGAGTTTTTGTCGAAAAATTTTATGACCGATCCGATCCGTTCATCTCCCATAGGGGTAATAATAGTATAAAATTCGTATCATTTCAAGGAAAAATACGCGAATTCTTCACCGAATGCCTATGTATCAGTCAGGCCGAGGCGTACGGCCCGCTCCGGCAGCACGGGTACATAGCGCTTGACAAGATTTGGCAGTGCGAGTATTATAAAAAGCCGTACGAAACAGGGGTGTGGGCGATTCAGTGGTGAACACGGGGCGTGGCGCAGCCCGGTAGCGCGTCTGCTTTGGGAGCAGAAAGTCGGAGGTTCAAATCCTCTCGCCCCGACCAGAATGAATTGAGTGCGGATTATCGAATGCGGATTGCGGAGTACGTTGTGGACGAAGGGCAGTTCATTTTATTATTCCGAATTCCCCATTCCGAGATCCGAAATTGTATGCGCCTGTAGCTCAGTTGGATA
>DMKB01000319.1 GCA_003454665.1 Nitrospiraceae bacterium
CTCTTCGCCTTTCCTGCCGAATTGGAACAACGGCTCTCCCCGCAATGTATATACATACACCGTATGGCCCTGTGTATCGACGACATAGAGCCTGTTCAGCGCATTATTCACGGCTATGCCCGTGGGCCTTTTCAATTTGCCCTTCTTCCCGATGGCCACCTTGAGCGTTCCCTGGGCATCGTACCCGAAGACTTTATTCAGCGACGAATCGGAAACAAAGACCGTGCCGTCTGACGCGACGGCTACGCCGATGGGTTGGGAGAGCCTTCCCCCTCCGCGCTCCCCGATGTACGTTACCTTACGTTCCTTTCCATCAATGACGGCAACAGCGGAACCCGTTGAAAGCGCAACGTAAACCTTCTCGCGAGAAGCGAAAACTCCGTACGGTTTTTGCAATCCCTGTTTCGAGGGCGCCCCAAAAACACTATCCCAGAAGCTTTTTTTCTGAAAATCGCCTTCCCCGCGGAAACTCTTGACAAAGGTCACTCTCGGGTCTTCAGGCGGGGGCGGCCAGATAAGGCGCACCTGCTTGGGAGGGGTCGCGGCGCAGCCGCAAAGAAGGGCAAAAATAAATATGGACAGCCCGCACCATTTTTTTTTCAGCATCGCAATTCTCCATCCCTTGTCGTCGGTATACTACTCAAAAGGATACTGCTATCGGCTGTTTCTCTTAAAGGCATCGCAAAGAAACCGCGCGATACAAAGATTTTCTTGAATACAGAGAATGATAAGTACTCTGCCCACAATAAGATTACACTCTTAAATAATATACTGCATACATGAATTCTCGAAGTACGATCCATGACTCCGCGTTCGCTTTATAAAAGTACCATGGTGTCCCGGAGATGTCAATCAGAAGTAAGTGATTTTCCCTGCCACCTCCCTTGGCTGCAATCCTGAAGCAGGCGGCTGCATACGGCGCATGGAATGAGACAGCGCCCGTTCTGTCTTGTGCGGAAGTCGATGAAAACCGGCAATTGAGGCAAAAAAAAGGAGGGGTTGCCCCCTCCTTCTCTGAAACAATCGCGAAACAAACAATCTACTTGGTGTGACACTCTGTGCATAGCGCCGAGGCTGCGTTACTCGTTCTGAGGAACGGCACGTTTGTATCGTCATGCACATCGTGGCAGGTACCGCACTGCACCGTGCCGCCGAAGAGCACGGCGTTCGGAAGTGTCGTCGGATCATTAAGCCCGCCGTCTGCAGTCACGAGAGCCGCATCGTAGGTAAAATTGATCGGATGGTCATTGCTGAGAACAATGCCGAGGTTGGCGCCTGAGACGATTAAACCGCTCGCATCGACTATTCCACCTGCGGTATCAAATACAGTACCTAGGTTTCCATCAGTCGGCGCTTTGTAGACAGAGTTGATCGCCACAGTCCCGTCATGGCACCCCATGCACAGCAACGATACCGACGTGCCAGCACCGATGTCAGTCACGGTGGCATCAAGCGTGCTGCTCGCATACACACCGAATGCAGCCGTACTTGTCGCCGTATGGTTCCACAGCGGATCCTGTGTGATTGCTGTTGCCTGGTGAGGGGTATGGCAGTACACGCAGACCTGGGTCGACACTGCATCGGTGATATACGACCTCATGTCATGGGCCGAACCCACAACTGCCGCCATGGCAGCGCTCGCGCCGATGAGCGCTATTGCCACTGCCAGTACTATTACTACTAAGCTTTTACCTTTCATTTTTTCCTCCTTTTTGTGACTCCTTGTATGATATCGATATCGTTTTCTGATGGTCCTGTTGAAACAACAATTGCACGGTTTCTAAACTAACTGTGATCCCGAACCCTTATGTTGTGACGTTAAAGCGCATTTCCACGCTGCGACAAGGCAGCTACTGCCTCCTTCCCCCTCATTTACCCCCGATCAATTCATTGCTGATGAAATTGATAGAAACCTTCTACCAAATCTCTTCTCTAGATATGCAACACATATGCCATAGTATTAACCTATTGATATTTTTAACTTATTGCACTTTTCTGGCGCAATAATACCGCAAAAATTGAGCGATTCTGCGCAAGCGCGCTGTTGGTTTTAGCACAATGGAGAAGCAGGAGTCAGGAGTCAGGAGTCAGAATGAAGATAACAAATATCAGACGAGAGACGACAGGCTAGAGCTATCAGCTATCAGCTATCAGCTATCAGCTATCAGCTATCAGACGGAAGATAGCAGAGGACAGAGAGAAGCGTAGACAGTAGACAAAGATAACAGACGTCAGACAGGAAAACAAAGACCACAGATGACAGACGAATGACAAGTGAAAGACAGAAGGCGCCGGAGCATCAGCGCAGTTCGTCCATCGGCACGACTTTCGTCCCGGGGTAATAGCGGCTGAGGATGGACCGGAAATCCTTTCCCTTTTGCGCCATCTCACGGGCTCCCCACTGGCACAGGCCCACTCCATGACCGAAGCCCCGACCCGAGAGCACCACTTCCTTTCCCCGGACCGCAGGCTCGAAAAACACACTCGGAATACGAGAGTACCCGATGGCTGCTCTGAGCGTCTCCGCAGGCAGAGACAGGACCCCGCCGGAATGGGTAATGGCAACATCCCGCACCCTCCCCGCCGGCGTGATGCTCTCTATTTTGAGTGAACGCATATTGGTTATCCCGTATCCCTTGCGATTGAGGGCGCGCGATATCCTGGCAATGCTGAACCGCTTTTCCCACAGCCCGTATTTGGATATCTCCTGGCAATCGCAGTCTACGCCCTTGAGATACGGTACATCAATGCCCCAGAGTTCCGAGGCGTTTTCCGTATGGCCTCCGCAGCTCGAATGGTAAAAGGCTGGAATGATCCCCCCGTCGTAGGCGATCACCAGACCCCGCGTCTCTCTCACGGCCCGGACCGTGCGTTCGCGCTCGCCGAGCCCGCCGCCGTAAAGCTGGTTATTCACCGTAGCGACGAGATGATAGGATTTTCTGCCGGTATTTTCTTTTATATAGAGAGCATAGGTCCTTGAGGCCACTGCCTGGGACTTGAGTGCCTCGTATTCCCAGCGATGGGGTATCTCGGCCGCGACCACGCCCATGAGATATTCTTCGATATCCAGTTCATTGATAACACGGAGGGTCCTGTTTCTCCTTTTCCTGATCTCGATCCAGCCCCGGTATTGCTTCCCGTTAACGCGGACAAAACCGCCGCCTGACGCCCGAACCCGCACCGGCGTTCTCCCCAGGGAGCTCGCGCCGAAGGTGATCTTTTTCTTATTGCTTCCGGCATGGGCCCCTTCGGCGATGAGGCCTGTTGTTGAACGGAGCGTGACGGTTTTGCGCTTGTCCATGATAAGCACACGAACCGACTCCGAAGCGAATACTGCAGACGAAAGGAAAAATGAAATGAGGAGAAGAAAGAGAGGAAATAATTTCAGCAGCAGGGCCGCACCAGCGCAAGGCCTGCGGTCAACTGATTCATTCTTTGTATTATCGCTTATCGCTTGCATAAAATAAACCATCTCTCCGACCAGCCCAAGCAATAACGAAGAAACGCGCATACCCGTCACCGTCGATTCGTCTCCTTGATGCTCGCACTGTCTTCGCCCGTGAACATCGTTCCGGTGGCATCCCGGCTACCTGACGGGAGAGCAGTGAGAGGTGCGTTCCTTGAGATACCGGTCCCGTTCGCTGTATATACACCCACAGTACTGCTGGCGGTAGAGTCCCATGGCCTTGGATTCAAGAATGCCTTCGCGCCAGCCCCGCCGGAAGTCATCGTAATGGAATTCGATGCCGCGGTCGGCCGCCATCTCACGGCCGACACCCTTGATCATGTCGTGCTGCTGATGTTTGCTGTAGAGAAGAGAGGTCGTGAAGAGGCGAAACCCCTTCTTCCCGGCCGCCTCAGCGGCGGCATCGAGCCGCATCCGGTAGCACTGCTCGCACCGCAGTGCTCCTTTGCCCATGACGCGGCAGAGAAACCCCTCCAGATCGTAATCATCACAGATGACCATGTCAAGCCCCACGCGTTGAGCAAAATTGTTGGTGGTATCGAGCCGTTTCCGGTATTCGAGATAGGGGTGTATGTTCGGGTTATAGAAATATCCCGTCGGCTCCAGCCCCTCCTCCTTCATCCGGTAGTACGGATAGATCGCGCAGGGCGCGCAGCATATGTGGAAAAAGATCTTCATACGTTGCCGGAACGAGGCATCCACGTTCCGGTACAAATCACAAATTTCAAATGACAAATCCCAAATAAATTCCAATGACCAAATGCAAAAATGACGAACGCTGCTCTCTCCTGCTTAGAGCAACTCCTCCTGTGGTGATGAAGCTTTTTTCCTTCCGAAATACTCATGGGAAAGCCTCGTTGCCTGTCTCCCCCGGGGCGTTCGGTCAAGAAAGCCCTCCTGTATCAAGAACGGCTCGTACACATCCTCGATCGTGTCTCGTTCCTCGTTGATGGCGGCAGCCAGGGTATCAAGCCCGACAGGGCCGCCGTCGAACTTGTCGATGATCGTCAGCAGGAGCCGGCGGTCCATCTCATCGAATCCCCGTCCATCCACTTCCAACTTTTCCATGGCATGGGCGACGACGGCCGGATCAATCCTGCCGTCTCCCTGCACCTGGGCAAAATCCCGCACCCGGCGGAGCAGTCGGTTGGCGATCCGCGGAGTACCCCGTGACCGCCGGGAAATCTCGGCGGCGGCAGCAGGTTCAATAGGTACGTTCAACAGGCCTGACGAACGCTGAACGATTTGCTGGAGTTCGTCGCCGGCATAAAAATTCAGCCTGTCTATCACACCGAAACGGTCCCTGAGTGGAGAGGTCAGCAGCCCGGTCCTCGTCGTCGCCCCGACGAGCGTAAAGTACGGCAGATCGAGCTTGATGGAGCGCGCGGCAGGACCCTGGCCGATGATGATATCAAGCTGAAAATCCTCCATGGCAGGATAGAGGATCTCTTCCACGACACGGTTCAGCCGGTGTATCTCGTCGATGAACAGGACGTCGCATTCCTGCAGGTTCGTCAGGATCGCTGCCAGGTCACCGGCCCGCTCGAGCACGGGACCGGATGTCGATTTTATCCCGACACCCAACTCGTGGGCAATGATGTTCGCCAGGGTCGTCTTCCCGAGTCCCGGGGGGCCGCAGAAAAGCACATGGTCAAGGGCCTCCCCGCGAGCCTTCGCCGCCTGGATGAAGACGCGCAGGTTATCCTTCAGTTTCTCCTGGCCGATGAATTCGTCAAACCGCAGGGGCCGCAGGCTCCGGTCCAGCTGGATGTCATCGGTTTCCTGTTCTGATGAAATGATACGTTTGGGCAATGGTTAACCTCAGAAGTTAGAAGACAGACGATAGATAAGAGACGTAAGACAACAGACAACAGACAACAG
>DMKB01000371.1 GCA_003454665.1 Nitrospiraceae bacterium
TCTTCTTTGCCCTGCCCGCGCTGCCGTAGGCAATGTACGTCTTGTTCAGCTCTGTCCCCAGTTTCGTGATTTCCTTGTCCTGGGGCGCCGCGATATGGGCGATCTGCTGGTTCTGGTCAATGCTCAGATATTTTCCACCGGCGACTTGCGCCCCGTCTTTCCACTTTGTCCGGATCCCCTCTTCATGATCGCCGCAGAAGATCGTGTTCACCATGATGCCCCGTGATACGGCCTCCTTGGTAGCAGTCTTGTAATCTACGGCACCCTGCGTGAACGGTTCATTGCCGGCGATAAAGATCACCTTGAGATCATCGCTCTTTGCGCTCCACTGCAGGCCCCGCACGGCCGACTGGATCACCCTGCCGCAGTACTCGCTGCCGCCGTTGGTCTTTAGCTTGAACAGCTCTTCCGATATGTTGTCCAGGTCCGTGGTGAGGGGTACGATCATCCGCAGGTGCCCTTCACCGGCCGGTATGCTGTCCTTCCCGTACTCATAGAGGGCGACCTCCAGCTTCGGACTCTTCCCGTTCTTCTTCGAGAGGGCAAGTTCATTCACGATCTTCCAGAGCTGGGACTTCGCCTGTTCGATCAGCCCTTCCATGCTCCCGCTGGTGTCGAGCAGGATGGCCATCTGGATCGTCTCCTCCCCATGACTCGTTGCCGGAGACAACACCGGCAGTACCATGATGATAAAGACCAACGATAGTATTTTTGTCCATCTATTCATAACCTACCTCCTTATTGGATAATTACTAAACCTTATGGAACCACAGGTCCCAGAGTACCGGGACACACAGATAAGCACGGTCTTGAATTCCGCGTCTCACCCCTTTAGACAAGTGATCGGCGAAAAAGTTCCCACTTTATTACGTAATGCAAGAAACTTAATAAATGACCGATATCCTATATGTTATCATAAAGTTAAAGCAGCATCTGAGGATGTGTATGGAGAAGATGGCCTAATTTAATCATCGAACCAGGGCCGAGTCAAGGGATGGTGAGAAAAATGCGGGGAAACAGTTTAAATAGGGAGCAGCATTTAATCCACAGGGTATCCGTGATCGTGCATCCAGCATCACCTGTACTGTTCAGGTTATCGATGCATTTCTCGAATGGGCGAAACTGAGTAAGTTACGCAGGAAGAAATAATCATAAGACAACGGACCGATACCGACGCCCATCTCGCGACCCGATGTGCCGCGTCGGTCCACCAGAGTTTTCATATTGACAGAAAATAGATCTTAACTCATAATGGACCAAGAAATAGCGAGGCATATGAATAAAAAGATCCTCATTATAGAAGACGAGCCGTCTATCGCCGACAATATAACCTATGCGCTCTCAACGGAAGGCTTTGACCCCGTCTGTTGCGGTACGGGAAAAGATGCCCTCAGCATCTTAAACAATACGACTTTCGAGCTCATTATTCTCGATATCGGCCTTCCCGACGTAAGCGGGTTCGAACTGCTCAAGGAGATACGGAAAACCGCGAATACGCCCGTGATATGCGTAACCGCCCGCTCCGACGAGATCGACCGTGTCGTTGGATTGGAGATAGGCGCTGATGATTACATCGTAAAGCCCTTCAGCCCCCGGGAACTGACCGCGAGAGTACGCGCCGTATTGAGAAGAACAACGGAAAGGACAAGTCGACCTCTGGAAGAAACGTGTGCACCTTCCTTCCCATTTCACATTGATAAAGAACGCTATGCAATATCATATTATGACGAGCCCCTTGAGCTTTCTCGCTATGAATTTCGATTACTATGCGTCCTCATCAGCAACCCCGGTCGTGTTTACAGCAGGGAGCAGCTCATGACGCAGGTGTGGGAAGAACCTGACATGAGCCTTGAGCGGACCGTTGATACGCACATCAAAACCATTCGTCAGAAACTCAAAGCAATCCGGCCTGACGAAGAATCCATTGTGACCCATCGCGGACTTGGCTACTCACTGAAGGAGAGCACGTGAGAATACAAACGCGCATTTTTCTCGGCATGCTCGTCGTCGTGAGTATTGCGTTCTTTTTTCTTTTGTGGTGGATCGCAGAAGATTTCGATCCCCAATACCGAAAGGCTACCGAGGAACCGCTTGTAGATTCGGCAAGAATTCTGGCATCCTTTGCCGCGAACAATGCTGTTGATGGCAGGATTAACGTAAATAAATTCCGGACCATTTTTCAAGACGTTTATGCACAGCCATTGAATGCACAGATTTATGATTTTACGAAAATTACCGTCGACTTTCGCGTTTACCTTACCGATGCATCGGGAACCGTCCTGTTTGATTCTCACACCCGAGATAATGTGGGCAAAGACTTTTCCGAATGGCTGGACGTAAAACGGACGCTTCAGGGCGACTATGGGGCGCGAACGACCCGAGATGTGGCGGACGATCCCGCTTCCGCCGTCATGTACGTCGCCGCCCCCATACGGCTCAACGGAGAGATCGTCGGTGTTCTATCAGTAGGAAAACCGGCTGCCGTTGCGATGCAGTTTGCCAAGCGTTCAAAAAGAAAAATTGTTCTCAGCGGCGCAGCGATATTTCTGGTGGTGATAATCGTCAGCATGATATTAGCGGGAGAGATCTCCCGACCAATTCATATGATCACTGATTATGCCAGATCGGTGCGTGATGGAAAACGGGCTCGGCTCCCGGCTGTCGGCACGAGCGAAATGGGTGAATTAGGTGCGGCATTTGAAGAAATGCGCGATACCTTGGAGGGAAAGCAATATGTCGAAAGGTATGTCCAGACGCTGACCCATGAAGTAAAAAGCCCGCTCTCTGCCATTCACGGCGCAGCCGATTTGCTAAAAGAAGATATGTCGCCTGAACAGCGTACCCGCTTTCTGAACAACATTCAGACGGAAACGGACCGCATCAAATCGGTTGTCGAAAAGCTCCTTCTGCTTTCTTCACTCGAGAGCAAAAAAAGCATCCAGGAAGTTGAGCAACTCGATATGGCCGAAATTGTCGATGAAGCCGCGAAGAGCATGCATCCGCTGTTTGAGAAGAAGCAAATTGTCCTTACAACAACGGGTGATCGTCCCTGTGTCTTTGAAGGAGATCACTTTCTCGTGCGGCATGCAGTCGTCAATGTACTGCAAAACGCCATAGAATTCTCTCCTCAAGGAGGCACTATTACGGTCATGACAAGGTATCGACCCGGCGGTTTTGTAGAACTTGCGATCCGCGATTCCGGCATGGGAATTCCTGACTATGCAACCGATCGAGTATATGATCGTTTCTATTCGCTCAAGCGACCTGATAGCGGCAAAAAAAGCTCGGGACTGGGTCTCAGTCTCGTGAAAGAGGTGGCAGCGCTTCATGAGGGGAACATAGAACTGAAAGGCGCCCCTGACGTCGGAACCATCGCTCTTCTCACATTCCCGTTGACCCATACGTAACTAGGTATTTTGCATTCTTCTCACGACCATATAACCTGATGCATAGCCAGTCTTCGACCTCGCCTTATCGTCTCTTCACGTATTTCTCACAACTATTTCACACACACTTCATCGTATCCTCAAACCGCATGGTTATCATTACGTTCAGACAATGATAAATCCATACGGAGGAGGAATAAAACATGAACGAAAAAAGCTTAAAAAACTCTGCGGGAATACGATTGGTAATTATTGCGGCCATGAGTCTGCTCTTGTTAATTCCCGCGATGATGGTTCGCGGCGTTATCAAGGAAAGAAAATACAGGCGAATCAGTGCAATTGCGGAAGTAAGCAGTAAGTGGGGCAGGCCGCAGACTATCGCGGGCCCTATCCTCACCATCCCCTACAAGAAATATCACAAAAACAGCAAGGGGAAGATATACACTACCCTGCATTATGCCCATTTTCTCCCCAACAAGTTATCTATTGAAGGAAAACTCGAGCCGCAAATACGATATCGCGGCATCTATGAAGTTATTCTGTACGGCAGCAAGCTTCATGTTGTTGGCGATTTTTCCTTACCGCCCATGAAGTCGCTCAACATCCCGCAACAGAACGTGATCTGGAAGGACGCCGTTCTCTCAGTAGGGATAACGGACATGAAAGGCATAAACGACACGTTGAAGATCACATGGAATAACAGGAGGCTAATTGCAAATCCGGGCACGCAATTGGCGGGCGCGTTGCCGTCAGGCATCAGTGCCAAGGCCATTACTGATCAAAAGAACCGAAAATACAGCTTTGCAATGGACATACAACTGAACGGAAGCGAACAAATTCACTTTGTTCCGCTCGGCAAAGAGACCACCGTTACGGTTTCCTCAAGCTGGCACACGCCAAGCTTTGTCGGGGAATTCCTGCCTGCATCGAGACAGATCGAGGACGACAGATTTGCCGCCACGTGGAACGTACTTCATCTCAACAGAAACTACCCTCAAATATGGCTGGATAAAGACTACGCCATCTCCCTATCGGCTTTTGGGGTAAAATTTCTCACGCCCGTCGATGAATACCAGAAAACGATGCGAACGGCGAAATATGCCCTCATGTTCATCGTGCTGACCTTCCTGTCTTTCTTCATGATTGAAATTATGGGCGGAAAAACGATCCACCCCGTTCAGTATACGCTCATCGGGCTCGCCCTGATTATCTTCTACACGTTGCTTCTTTCCCTTTCAGAACATATCCTCTTTCAATACAGCTATGGTATTGCGAGTGTGTGCATCGTCACGATAATTACGGCCTATGCAAAGAGCGTACTATCCAGCAACCGGTTCACGGCGGTTGTCGGGGGCATCCTCGCCGTGCTGTACGCATTCATGTACGTCATTCTGCAGCTTGAAGACTATGCACTTCTGCTCGGCAGCGTCGGACTCTTCGGCATTCTCGCGTTTGTCATGTACCTGACGAGAAAGCTCGACTGGTTTGCTGTCTTGAAAAATGAGAAGGGCCAGATTGAGCCGTAAGACGTATAATCCGAAGAAGGGACTCTTCCGGTACAAGGTCACTCCCATGGGCAAACCAGTGTCTCACGGTTCTGGTTTGCCCGGGAGGCGCCCGGTAAGGGGACGAAGTCAACCCTCACCCTCTGCCTTTTTCTTGATCTCAGCAAGCTTGGTCATTGCCTCGAGAGGCGTCATGGCGTCAAGGTCCAGGGCCTGCAGCTCTTTCAAAACCACCCCTTCCCTTCTCGCAAAGAGCCCGAGTTGCAGATCCGGTGACGCATCAGCGTCACTTGATAGTATTTTTTGTCTCCCCGTCTCCCCGTCTCCCCGTCCCGCACCATGTCCCGCTGCCACCGGTGCCCCCAGGTCGTCGAACTCGGCCTTTTCGAGATTCGCCAAAACCTCCCGCGCCCGTCCGATCACTTCGGGCGGAAGGCCGGCAAGCCGGGCGACCTGGATTCCGTAGGAGCGGTCTGCGCCGCCTTCCACGACGCGTCGCAGGAAGATGATCTGGTCGTTCCACTCCTTGACGGCGACGGTGTAATTCTTCACCCGCTCCATGGTCAGGGCAAGCTCCGTCAGTTCGTGATAATGCGTGGCAAAGAGTGTCCTGGCCTTGATTGTCGAGTGAATATGCTCGGCCACGGCCCAGGCGATGCT
>DMKB01000047.1 GCA_003454665.1 Nitrospiraceae bacterium
AGTCATTCGGCTACAGCGTTATAAGCGCAGAGGACGGCGAAGACGCAATAGCGAAATTTACGGAGAATAGAGACAAGATTCAACTCGTCATCCTGGATATGATCATGCCGAAGAAGAGCGGCAAGGAGGCCTATGAGGAGATCAAAAGGGCCGGCCCAGGCATTAAGGCACTCTTTTCGAGCGGATATACGGCGGACATCATCAGTCAGCAGGAAATCCTCGAACAGGGAGTGGAATTCATCCAGAAGCCGGCCTCGCCGAAGGACCTCTTGAAGAAAGTAAGATCAGTTCTTGACAGTTAACAGGGTGTCCGGGGATGTATCAACTATTTAAGCAAGGAGATGCGATGCCAAATCAAAAAATACTTATCGTAGACGATGAGGAAAATAACATCAAGCTCCTTTGCCAGTGGTTGATACCGATGGAGTATGATATCGAAGTGGCCGGCAACGGGAAGGAAGCGGTACAGAAGAGCAAGGACTGCAAACCGGACCTCATTGTCCTGGATATCATGATGCCGGTCATGGACGGGTACGAGGCATGCGCCTTGATCAAAGCAGAGCCTGAGACAAAAAACGTCCCGATAATCATGGTGACGGCTTTTGACGACAGAGAATCAAAATTAAAAGGACTTACCGCCGGAGCAAACGATTTTCTTGCCAAGCCCTTAGACAAATCGGAGCTGACCATCCGCGCTAAAAACCTTCTCAAGATCAAGTCGTTCGAAGACTTTATGCTCAAGCACAATCAGATACTGGAAGAGGAGGTACGGAACAGGACACGGGATCTTGACAACGCGTATACGCAGCTCAAAAATATGAGCAACGAGATGGTACAAAAATTGACCGCGGCCGCCGAACTCAGAGATACGGACACCGGCGCTCATATATCGAGGATAGGGTTATATTCGAGCAAAATCGCCGAGACGATGGACTCGCCGATCGACTTTATCGACGCAATAACGTTTGCCAGTCAACTGCATGACATAGGAAAGATCGGGATTCCGGACAGCATACTTCTGAAACCCGGCCCGCTCACCCGGGAAGAATTTGATATCATGAAGACGCATACGTCCATTGGGGAGCGGATACTGTCAGGTTCAAGCTATCCGGGAATTCAAATGAGTACTTCCATTGCATTGAACCATCACGAGCGGTGGGACGGCGGAGGATATCCCAAAGGGCTTCGGGGAGAGGAAATACCTCCTGAGGGAAGGATCGTCATGCTTGTCGACCAGTATGACGCCCTGCGGAGTCAACGGCCGTATAAACCCGCTTTTGACCACGTCAAGACATTCAAGATCATAACTGAGGGAGATGAACGGACAAGTCCCGAGCATTTCGATCCGGCGGTTCTCAAGGCATTCAGGGAAATTGCTCCCGCGTTTGAAGAGATATTTGAGCAGCATCAATAATGATGCAACTGTAAAAAGTCTTTGCATGGCCCCAAAATTTGTTGGGCGTCACGTCGTTGAGCCTAACCTGAACCTTCTCGCTCCCAAACCAATATACCCGTAACCGTCGTGCCCGCTGCCGGCATGGGTGGGGTTTTGAGTGTCAAACGATTGCCGGAAAACGCAAAAAACCTTTTCTGATTCTGACCTACCCAGTTCGGGAAGAGGCTGCCTCTGATGCGATGAGTGACTGTGCCGTCTTCCTCATTGACTTCGTAAGTGCCGAAGTAGGCCACGTATCCATCGAAGGCTGCCTGGATTTCCTCTGGCGTGCCGTTACGGAGATCATTAGAGACAAAGGCCGGGCGCTCCGAGCGCATGAATTGAACGGACATATGCCCACTTTCATCATAGATGAGCATTCCAACGGTGTCATTGCCAAAAGGGTATGCTATTTCCCCATCTGATTGCTTGAACTCGGATGAGACAAGTCTCCAAATACCAACGAAGTTGTCCTTGATCATGGGTAACCTCCTGCTTTCTTCTAAATGCTGCGTAATCGTGGCTCAACTACCGTTTTGAGGATAGTATTTCCTTCATTTTTCAGAATTGCTTCAGCAGCCATTCTTCCTGAGTAGACCGCGTCCTCAACACCCGGGCGAACTGAAGCACCGGCACTGGAAAGATACAATCCTTTAATTGGGGTCTTAATCGAAGGTTTCCACTCATCAGCGGCCAGTCCATAAATCGACCCGTCAGTAGTTCGTGCATACCGGGCAAAAGTTGCGGGACTTGCGTCTTGTCTATAGATGATATGCTCTCTCAGTTTTGGTATCGCCTTTTCAGCGCGTTCAATTAATGCATCACCATAGCGTTCCTTCTGTTCGCGGTATGCTGGGTCATTGCGGTCCCAGACAACAGATTGTTCATGCGGCAGCAGCATAATAAGAGTAATACAGGAATAACTTTGCGGCGCCAAAGACGTATCGACCTTCGAAGGCACCATGATGGCGAGCAGCCCGCTTTCATCGACTAAAAATGTGGCCGGGTTAACCTCTGGAATAAAGTTAACCCCCAGAGATACCATGAAAGCCGAATTAGAGGGCCGGAGCTTTTCGATCCTCCGCCAGAAATGCGGTTGTAAATGCTTCCGCCCAACGAGTTCGAGAAAAGTTCTATGTATGTCAGCGTTAGAGATGACGAAGTCAGCATGAATGACCTCATTGCTTGTCAGTTTGACACCTGTAACATGACCATCTTCGACAATAATGTTAGAGACAAGCGAACGTAATCGAACTTCACCACCATTTACCATTATAGCACTGACCAAGGTGTCAGAAAGCACTTGTGAGCCGCCAGCTGGATAGTGACCACCTCCAATATAGTAACCAAAGCAAGGTATTGCTGTTAATGCATTGAGATGGGATGGTTCATCTGCAATGTAATAGGCAAGGATCGAAAGTAACGTTTTTAACTGTTCGTCTCGTATGTATGTGTCAAGCATTGATGACAATGAAACATTTTGCCATTTGTCTATAGCAAGACCCTTATTTTCATTTCTCAATGATTTTAGAGAATATATCTCCTCGAAACAAGCCCTAACTTCTTTGAAAAATGACAGCAAGCCGGTGCTTTCTTTGGGAAATTGTTCGCATAGGATACCGACATAATCAGCTAACTCTCTTGGGACCTTCAGTCTGAAACCGGGTAAAATGTACTCATGGTCCACGCGGCGCCACTCAATACGGTCAGCAACATCGAGGCTTCTCAGAATATCGGAGGTATTGCTGTATCCACCAAAGTTTGCAATATCATGAACGCCTGCCTCAAAGATAAATCGTAGTTTTTTTCCATTGAGTTGCACAAAGCGCTCCCACGACGTGCAAAATCCTCCAGGTTTGTCGTGCTGTTCAATTACCAGCACTCGTTTGCCCTGCTTAGCCAGTAGCGCTGCCGCCGACAAGCCTCCTATGCCCGAGCCGACAACGACGACATCATATTTCCCACTTTGTCTTGTTTGTGGTGTTGAAAATAGCTCCAGGTTTACTGACGTTTTCTCTGGCATCAATGCATCAAGGATTGTTTTTGGAAGTTCCGATGGAAGCCACGTGTTTTCTTCTGTTGGCGCAAACCACGCAGCCTCATGTTCTCCATACCCGAGTTTTTTGCGAGCTCCATCCAGACCGATACGATAATAATCGAAATAGAACCTAATGCCTCGTTCATAAATTGCAGTTCGGTACATCCTGACTGCTATCCGCTCAAAAGGCATGGCTTCGCTAATATGGTTGACCTTACACCGCATACATCTCAGCTCCCCTTGTTTCCCTGAACCATTGAAATATTCGGGGGCCATCTCGTTGACATAGTGATCCCTCACACGACCCTGCCACAGATAGTAGCTTGAGAAATGGATATTAGCCATGAGAGTTGCATCCTCCAGCGTGGTCTCAAAAATTCGCTCCTTGAGAAGTGCGGCTGGCTGTATGGGTCCGGCAGGTTCCTGGTAAAGTTCTTGCCCAAAATCGAAAGGGGGACCTGTTTCAAAAGATTCATGACGGCCCTCGTGAACATCAGAGGAAGGGGTCATCTTTCTGAGAAATTCCTCGATAAACTCTGGAAGCGGTTGGACTTCAGCAACGCCGCTGTCATGAATCGCCACCCAGGTTATGCTCATTGTGCTGAAGGAAATCAGCTCACGTTTCTCGTCATCGGTCGTTTTCCACCACTCAAACCGCATATCAACCGTGGAATTATCTTTTCCTGAAATCCTGTCGAACGAGACACGTCCTTCTATTATGTCGCCAGGTTTTGCCTCGCTACGAATGTGCGTTTCAGCATGGTTCGTCATCAGCCCCCATTTACCGGTCGCAAGCAATTTGGCCGTATCTTTATAAACAGGCTGTATTGAATATTCACGCAACTTACTCATCCAGGCGAAATAGTGAGAAAAGTAAAGTGTACCACTCGGATTCGATGCCTCTTTGATTGTAACGGGAAAGCGAAATAGGAAACATGGCTGGTCCTGCGGTCCGGTTGCGATATCAACTTTGTGGGATTCAAAATTAAAATTAAGTCTTTCCGCATGCACGTTCACCTGCCTGTCATGAGCGACCGATTGCTTATTGTTCACGGGTTGGACAACAAGAGCGATCATTCTTTCCGGGCCTCGCGTCAACGTTACGGGAAAAGAAAGTATGAACTGATTTTTATCAGAAAAATTACTCCGGAACAGGACACTGTTCCCGTCCCGCTTTTCGATCGCAAGTTCTGATATGACGGATGCAGTCGCCTTGTGCACGGCCTCGCTGGCGACCCAGATCCTTGTCCCGGCCCAATCCGGAGAATCATTACCTTCGATCAACTGCTGAAATATGGACTCACGCGCTTTGCCAATCAGGGCAATCCATTCATCATGACTCCGTCTCGTAATCGATTCAATGTCACAACCCTGTGGGCCTGAGCCGGAAACACAGAGCATTGTTCCTTCATTATGAGAAAGAGAAATATCCAGCCCGGTATCAGCCGCACCTTCAAAACTCGGCTTGCCTGATTCGAGCCAGGTGATACGGACTTCTTCCGAAACATAATCGGTGTGCTTCAGCGCCCGACGGACGGCCTCCTGGAGAAACGGCACTTCCTGTTCATGCCTGTCCCTTTTGGCTACCTGATGAATACCCGGCATGTGCGTGGATACGAGTTCTGGCATCATTACGTCAAACTGATGTACCCGTCTGTCGAGTTCCATGCGAAGGATATTCTCATCGCGCTTTCCCGGGTCAGCAAATTCTTCTGGAGTGGGATAATCGGCTTGATGCTCCATGATTTTCAAAACGTATCCTGTTATACGCTCGACAACGTGACCATTCTGATCCAAAGCGGACACGGTCGCATGATATTCATTGCCAACACGATTCTCGATAACGACAACTCCAGTGAGAGATGGATTACTGCTTTGCTTAACCGGATAGCGTTCGATGCTCCCTATTCTCAGGGGCAGACATATATCAGGGGAAAGAGGAAGTTGAGCTGAGTGCAAGAGAGAGTCCCTGAAAAAAGGGTCTCCCAGAAGCCAGGAATTCCTTTCATTTTTTGAGGGCGCCTCGTGTTCGAGGTCTCGTTCAGAAAGGAATATGCATTGCTTAGAATTAAGCGAATATATTTGTTGAATTCGCTGAAACAGAGCGCCCTGGAACAATACGTCGCCGTAGAGATCGCGTTTTGGATCTATATCCAGGGGCTTTTCCAGGAGACGAATGTGCTCCACCGGCGCCTCCATCTTTTCCCCTAAAATAAAGGTCGCCGAGAAATGGTCCTCCGAGGAGCCTGTCTGCTCAGAACGGATCCCTGCGGTTACCCGCTGCGGCGCGCCGTCTGACTCCTTCTCAAGGGCTTCAGCATGAATTTCGATCGTGCATCCGTTATCGGGGAATATCGTTATGGGACGCTCAAGGCGGATATTTTCAATGCGCAGTGTATCGAAATTGTTTTTTCCCGTAACGGCGGATACAGCCTGGGACATTGCTTCGAGACCGAAGACGGTGGGGAATAGATACGTTCCTCGCCAAAGATGATCTTTTATGTACGGGTCCCTCTCAAGGGTGAGATGTGCTCGGGAAACAACTTCCACGTTCGGCTCAATGGTTACGATGTTCTCCAGGAACCTCGACGCGGGGACGGCATGTCGCTCCGGATTCCACGTGTCGAGTCCGCCCAGTCGGGCTGCGACAATAACCTGGCGCGCCTCGGGTTTATTGAGCAACAAATGAAGGAAACGTTGAATCCCTTCGCCTGTCGGTATGGCGCCTATCCCCTTGTTTGCGAGAACCTGCAAGCTGCCCATGCGCGCCCCCATCCCTACTTCCTCCCAGATACTAAACGCTAGAGAAAGAACGGATGACATCGGGTTCTCCTTTTCGAATTTGCCCAGGAGAACATCGAGCGCCTCGTTTGAGAAAGCATACCACGCATTGCCCGGCATTCCGGTTACTCCTATAATCGAGGTAAAACCGACAAACATTTTTGGGGGAACATCGTTAAGCGCTTTACAGAGATTCATTGCGCCGTATACTTTCGGCCCGATTTCTTTTAGTGCTTCCTCTGAGGATACAATCTCCGTCCGATTCGGCCAGTTGAGGCCGGCTCCATGGATTACGCCGGTAATGGGACCGATCTCTTGACGTACCTGCCCGATTAAACGATCGACGGATTCCGCATCGGTTATATCACAGCGATAATATCGGCCGAACAAGCCCTCAGAGGAGAACCTGTCGAGGACGGCGGCAATCGTTGAGTTCCTCTCCTGCCCGCCCTCATCAGGATGAGGAGAACTCCCGACGAGGATCATGCGGACTCCCGTTGCCCGGGCAAAGGCAAGGGCGCACTCCGCGGTAATACCCTTTGCGCCTCCGGTGACGAGGACAATGTCATCGGAAGTCCATTTTATGGACCGCTTCTCGTCAGACGCAGGTTCCTGCATCCGCGGCCTCGGGACACGGCGTACCGTATTCGCATCATAGCCTGCCGCCGAGTAGCGTTCCGGCGTTGAAAGCTCATGTATTAAACACCGTGAAACAATGTCCGGACTGACACGGGATGAAAAGTCCACCACCCTTACTTTCAGTTCAGGCCGCTCGTGGTGGACGCTCGCTGCAAATGCCGTGGCGCAGCACTGCTCGATATCGCCGTCTTGCATCTCCGCTCCAAAGCGCCCTTCACCAAACTGCACATACACTAGTGCAGTATTCGACCGGTGTGCCCTGGCTGCGGATTGAAGTATGACTGCAGTCCGTAATCGTTCTACCATCGCCGGGAAACGCGCGTCTTGAGACAATCCATCATTCGCCGTTCTCGGAAGGATCGTTATGTAGTGGGTAAAGGGAATATCCTTTTCAAGCAACCCAAGGGCCTCGGAAAAGAATAGGGTCTGCGCCTCTGCACCGTTCGCCGCAAGTTCGCTTTTCAGCGTCCGCGCGAGAACCGACTCACTTTCATCAGACATGATGAGCACACGTGATGCATCCCATGTAGCGTCCTGATGCGTCGTACTCCTCACCGGAAGAGGCTCGGGAACGTACTGGACGATGAAGTTACGCACCCATGTCTTTTCCGAGTGGGCCGGAGCAGCGGTCTCCGGTTTTTCTTCGGCCTGCTTCTCACCTTCTTTTCCAAGACGGGCAAGGGTGGCTGCGATTTCCGAGAGTCTCGCATTGGCAAACTGAGCTGCGTTGATGTTCCCAGCCAGACCGAGTCGCATTGAGACAGCGGCAATCAATTCCGCCGCCTTAATGGAATCGAGATTCAAGTCGTCCAGCAGCCGAAATTCCAGGGAGAGAGTCTCTCGAGGGAAACCGGTGCGTTTTTCTACCAATTCGAGAAGCATGTCGGATATGGACGCCGTGTTATCGCCAATATCATGGGCTGGCAACGTCTCTTTCTCTTCTGGGCTTGCTTTCGCAGGTACTTTTATCTCATGCGGGTCCGGTAACGGTAACACGCCCATGGCGTCTTGTACCTGAGGCGCGGAGTGCTCGAGGTCTGCTTTAATAACGGCCCCCAAAAACGGAGCGCGCCGGGCAAGGTAGTCGGAAATGACCTCGGAGGGAAGGTCAGCAGCATGGGCGAGTGCGGATTCGAGTGCACCAACATTTCTGGGAATGGTCTGCTGAACTTCTTCCAGGGACTCGTTAAAGGGGCGTTCACATGGATTGTCGATAAAAACACGCTTCGAAGCCGGAATAAAGGATCTTACCAGCCGGTTTTCGAAAAGAGCCGGCCAATGAATCTCGCCTCCATGTGCAAAGTAACAACCGAGAAAGACATTCAAAGAACGATCATCGCCGGCCCTTGATTCAACGGGAAGGCAGACTGTTCCATCTGTTCCTGCAATCGATTTGACCAGATCGGAGAGCACGCGGCCCGGCCCCACTTCCACCAGAAGGTCGCACTCTCTTCTCATGGTGTGAATCAGAGAGATAAAATCCACTTGATTCGTCACCTGCCTTGCAAAATGCCTCCGCAGATCGGTTCCCGCTGTCACCTCCCTGCCGTCCATACTGGTGAATAACTTGATTTTTGTTCTTTTAAGAGTCTCGGGAATGGGCGCCTCTTTAGAGAGCCTGTCGGCTGCATCCGTCATAAATCGCGAATGGAAGGCATGGGAAACCGGCAAATACGTTGTCGTGATATCCGAACGAGCCGCCAACTGTACCGCTTTTTCTACGGCTCGACGTTCGCCGGATATCACTGTCTGCATAGGGCTGTTGATATTTGCTACAACCGCATAGTCCCCGATCTCCTTCAGCAGTTCTTCAACTTGTTCCCTGCCGCAGGCAAAACTGGCCATTACTCCCGGATTATCTTCCGGTGCAGCGGTCACGCTGCCCCTGATTGCTGCAAAACGGAGCAAGACTTCTTCGTCGAACGCACCCGCCGCGTGGAAAGCAGTCAGCTCACCGAGGCTGTGGCCGCCGGCAGCAACGGGGCTGATTCCAAGTTTCTCGAGATGCTGGATCCATAAGAGTGATGTCATGCATATGGCCGGCTGCGCTATTTCCGAACGGGACAGCGCCTTTTTCCAAGCATCAATTTGATCGCTGTTGAGGGCACGGTCAAGCGGCCGGTAAATACGTTCACGCATCTTTTCCTGGCCGGCTTCGGAGAGCCATGATTCTACCCGATCACTGAAATCCCGGGCCCATGGGTAACGCTCTACGAGGAGCCGTCCCATATTCAGTTGTTGAGAGCCCTGGCCGGGGAACAGGAAGCCGATGCGGTTGCCCGACGCCGAATGTCCAACCCAGATATCCTGCTGAGGGCCGGACATCATCTCGCCTTTGGGAATGTCGTTCGTACTGAGCATTTGCGCCGCATGATCGAGACAAGCGATGAGACCTTCAGGAGATGCGGCGATCAGGGCCATACGAAAAGGCTTATCAGCGGAAATATCCCCCGTCAGGTAGCTGGAAAGGTCAACCATTTCACCAATGCTGATTCCCTCAACAAGGTTCTTGAGGTAATGCACGCGCTCAATCATATGATGTTGCGATTCAGCGGACAGGACGAAAAGTTCCGTCTCCTGGTACGATGCAAGCAGCTCTCTTTCTCCGATAGGGGGTTCAATATTTTCTGCCGATTCCCCGGCCGATTCGATTGTCACATGGCAGTTGATTCCTCCGAACCCCATGCCTGATATTCCCGCACGGATCGTATCATCTGCGCCTCGTATCTCCCCTTGTAAGACCGGGTATACCCTGCGGGCCTTCTCCTGAAATACCGGATTAGGATCCGTGCATCCCGCAGTGGGGGGAATCACTCGCCTGTTCACCGCCATGACTGCTTTGATAAAGCCCCCGATTCCTGAAGCGGCCTTTGTGTGACCGATCAGTGATTTGAGAGAGGTGATACCGCAGGGGCGAAGTGAATCAGTAGTTCCGCTATCCATTGCGAGCGCAATGCCCTCCAGTTCTGCTATATCTCCTGCTATTGTGCCGGTCCCGTGCCCTTCGATAAAATTGACCTCGCGCAGGCCATAATCCGCCTTGCCGTACGCTCGTCGTATTGCGAGGGCCTGGGTTTGAGCTTTCGGCGCCGTCAGTCCTCCTTTTCCGTCAGAAGACATTCCCCATCCCCGCAAAACCGAATATACATAATTTCCGTCAGCATAAGCGTCTTGCAGTCTTTTTAATACCACGAAACCGGAGCCTTCACCTGGAATGAAACCGCTGGCGCCGCGATCATACACACCCATATCCTCTCTGGTCAAAGCATTTGTTTTTGCAAAACCGATGAGTTCAAACGTATCCAGGCTGATATCAATCCCCCCGGCAATCGCAAGGTCGAGAACGCCGTTAGACAGGGCTGTAGCGGCTGTAGTAACCGCAATGAGAGACGAAGAACATGCTCCGT
>DMKB01000385.1 GCA_003454665.1 Nitrospiraceae bacterium
CCTCGTGTTCTTTCTCTCCCCGACGGACCCGCGAATGCTCAAGACCCTGGATGCCATGCTCCAGCCGCCGGAACAAGGCGGGCTGGTGGCGAACAACCTTGTTCACCGATATAATCTCGGCGAGACAACCGACGGCCTATCGGGCGAGGAAGGGACGTTTAACATTTGTACCTTCTGGCTCGTCGAGGCCCTGACGAGGGCAGGCCATTTTGATTCTCGGCGGCTCGATGATGCCCGCCTTATGTTCGAGCGCATGCTTGGATTCACGAACCATGTAGGTTTGTATGCCGAGGAGACGGGGAGCCGGGGCGAAGCCCTCGGCAATTTCCCCCAGGCCTTCACGCACCTTGCCTTGATCAGCGCGGCCTTTAATCTGGACCGGGCACTGGGATCGGGGGCTTAACGGTTAACCACAGAGGACACGGAGTAAAAAGATGCTTACTGCCCAGATCAGAAAATACGTAGCGCCAAGGCCGAAGGCAAAAAGCGTCTCGCGCGAAGCCGCAAAGACGCAAAGAAAATCTTTTGGCCCTGGTTTTAAAATCAAATGATACAGCCTCTCCTTGCGGGCATGACCATGGTGCGAGAAAATGTTTTTCCCTTTTGAGAAGAATTTGATTCGTTCGTTGTTCATCTGTTTACCTCTGAGCAGCATCTCTGTGCTCTCTGTGGTTAATGGCTTTTTGTGACGCACATCAACCAGCAAAGGAGGAATCAGTCATGGCAAAGGCGAAGAAGGCAAAGCAGCTGTTTTTCATGATACCGGACAAGGCAGGACTGCTCGATACGGTCACGGCGGCGCTCGCAGCGGCAAAAGTGAATATCAGCGCAATCTGCGCCTACGGGATGAACCGGCAGGCGACGTTCATGATGACGACGAGCAGCAATGCGAAAGCAAAGAAGGCACTCGCCAAGGACAAGATCAGGGCGAAAGAATATGATGTGATCGTCGTGGAAATGTCGAACAAGCCCGGAGCATTGCAGAAAGTGGCGAGGAGGATCGGCGAAGCGAAGATCAACATAAAGTATATGTACGGAACACCAGGAGCCGGCAAGTCGGCCACGTGTGTGTTCAGCACTTCGAATGATGCAAAGGCCATCAGGTTGATCAATAAGTAACGAAGCAGACCATGAAGATCTTCAAGCGTGAGCCAGTCTCAGTCACTGAGATTGGCTCATGTGCCGACCGGTAAGGGGTGTGGCATAGCGCGCCACATTGTTCTTCAAGGGATATTCCAACGCGAAAGGCAGGCACATGGAAAAGAAGGCATGGCAAAAAAGAGGATTTGTTTCACTGTTGACGTTTACGAGCTTTATCGTGATGACCGTTACCGGACTGATCCTGTACATAACCCCCCAGGGCAGGATTGCCTACTGGGTGGTTTGGCACCTCATCGGGCTGACCAAGACCCAGTGGGGAAACATCCATACCCTCTCGAGCGTCCTGTTCATCGTATCCGGCATCTTCCATGTGGTGTACAATTGGAAGCCCTTCGTTAATTACATACTCGACAAGATCAACGGGGGGCTGAAGCTGAAACGGGAAATGGCCGTTACCTCGGCTATCACGCTCGTCCTCATGGTCAGCGCCATCGCAAGCCTCCCGCCCCTGATCTATATCGTGGACCTGAGCGATACCATCAAGGACGCCTGGATTATCAGCAAGGATTACGAGCCGCCCTACGGGCACGCGGAAGAGACGGCGCTCAAAGTCTTTGTGAAGAAGATGAACATCGACCTCGATGCGGCGCTCGAAGAATTCAGGGCCAACGGCGTGGTGATCGAGAACGCCATGGATTCCCTCGACAAGATCGCAGCGGCCAACGACACGTCGCCCATGGGCCTGTACATGATCATCAAGAAACTGGAGCCAAAGCCGGAAACGGGTATCGTGTATACGCCCGAACTGGTTGAGGAGAAGTTTACCGGCACCGGACTCGGACAAAGAACGCTGGATGTACTTCTGGAGAAGGTCGGGGCTGAGAAACGTATTGCCGAAGCCAGGCTTCGGAAGAATGGTATCATCATAAAAAAAGACGAAAAAATGAGGCAGGCCGCGGAGCGCTACGGTATTAATCCTATCGATATTCTCAAAGTGATATTGGTGGAGGATTACACCATTGAAAAATAGACGCTGCACTCTTGTGCTGGTCATGATGGTTCTTTCGATCTCTCTGCTCATGGATCACGCACATGCCCGGGAAAACAATGCAAAGAAGTCGAGCGGCGCGCCGAATGCCGGGAAGACAAGAGCACCGTATGTCCCGGTCCTTCGCATTCCATTGCGTGTGCACTTGAGCATGAGTAAGCGGCCGGTAAAAGAATGGATGGTGATTTTAGAGGAGATCAATCGCATCTGGTGGTCCCAGGCGGGCATCTGTTTCGAGATCGAGGCCGTTATGCATGATACCATCCTCAAAGACGGCATGGACATCTGGTTTTCACCCCCTGCCGACGAAGGGGTGGTACTCAACGGATATTTCGAGGGAGCCCACGACATATGGGTCCGGGACACCCCGAAGCTTCGGTCGGCACCGAATCCCGCCCGGCATCGCGCAGCGCGAACAGCGGCCCACGAATTCGGACACGGGCTGGGACTGAACCATCGCCAGGATTCGGACGACAACCTGATGCGATCACAGACCCTCGGATGGCGGCTGAATGCGAAGGAAGTCGGGACGGTGCGGAAGCACGCGGCTTCGATCGCTTTACCGGACAGGAAACCATCGCGCTGCAAAGCACCGATCCTTACGCCTTGATTCCGTGACAATGGGTTTACTCCGTCAGAGAGCCGTGATCTCTGACGAGGCGAAGGAGGAGCTTGTCATGGCAAGAACGAATTCACCAAAGTTTACGGCTGGTCGCAACATAGCGATGAAAGTGCCGGCACATGAATTCGAGGCGACGGTGATATTTTATCGTGACATCATCGGCCTGCCCCTCGCAGAGGGGGACGAGCCGGGAATCGTATTTGCCTTCGGCGATAAGCAATTATGGATAGACAGGGCAGACCATCTCAGCCAGGCTGAAATCTGGCTCGAGATCCGGACCGATGACGTCCGGGTGGCGGAAAAATATTGCAGAGAAAATGGGATCGTGCGCCGCGATGAAATCGAAAACTTACCGCCAGGCTTTGAAGGCTTCTGGATATCCAGTCCGGCGAACATCATTCACCTGGTAAGCGGCGAATGAAGGCACAGGAGAGATCGTGAAAAAATGTGTTATCGCCATACTATTCTTACTGTGCACGTTACCTCATACTGCCGTCGCGTCTGAGTTCAGGTTCTCTCCCAATCCCAATAAGGCGCACCTGATCCAGTGGCGGGGCTGGACGAAAAGCGCCCTCGCCGAAGCCAAAACAAAGGACAAGCCCATCCTGCTATCGCTGAGCGCGGTCTGGTGCCACTGGTGTCACGTGATGGACGAAACAACGTACTCAGACGCGGAGGTGATTGCATATATCAATAAGCACTATATTCCCATCAGGGTCGATGCGGACATGCGGCCTGATATCGATAGCCTCTACAATCAGGGCGGCTGGCCGAGCACCGTGATCCTCACGCCCCAGGGAGCAATTGTGGACGGCGGGACGTATCTGCCTCCGGCGGACATGCGGCGACTGCTGGCCGAGGGCCTGGACAGCCACGCAAAAAAAGCTGGGCCTGTTCCGGAGCGGGGCACCGGGCGCAAAAAAAAGGATTCATTAAAAGGAGAGGGACGAACGAATCTGCCGGCTGAGCAAGGGATTGAGCATGTCGTCGTGACGATAAAACGGTACTACGATCGCGAATTCGGGGGATTCGGCATGTGGCAGAAATTTCCCGCCTCTCCAACAATCGATATTCTCCTCTCGGCATACACAAAGACCGGCGATCCTGAGATCAAGACGATTGTCACGACAACCCTCGATAAGATGGCGACAGGGGATATCCATGATCGCCGGGAGGGCGGTTTTTTCCGATATGCTACCCAGCGGGACTGGTCAGCGCCTCATTATGAAAAGATGCTCGATGTGAACGCCGGCATAATCAAGAATTATGCCCATGCCTTCATGGTATTCAAGAAGAAGCACTACCGCGACATAATGAAAAAGACGATACAGTATGTGCAAAGGAATCTCTACGATGCACAGACGGGAGCCTTCTACGGCAGCCAGGACGCCGTTGAAGCGTATTATACGGGTCCACACCGAAGGGGATTCAAGCCGCCCCCCGTCGATCACACGGTATATGTTCATTCCGCGGCACAGATGATCAGCGCCCTGAGCGCAGCCTATAATGCGACAGGCGAGAGCGCCTATCTTGCAATGGCCGAGCAGGGGGCCGATTTTATCATCCAGAAACTCTATCGAGCCGGCAACGGGGTGTTCCATTACTATCGCGGGAAGAAGCCCCGCCTCCAGGGGATGCTGGCTGATAACGCCCTCTTCGGCCTGGCGCTTCTGGATTTACATAATGCAACGGGGAAGAAGACGTATGTGACTATCGCGGTCGGTATCAAGCGGACGATCGTTGATTTATTTTATGATGAGCACAGCAATCGGTTCAGATCATTTCTCGACACGACGCTCGTCACGCCGGCGACTCCCGGAGAGCTTGCCGACGTAAACCAGTTTGCCGCGAACAGCAGCGCCCTTATTTTTTTGAGCAGGCTCTCTTTGCGGGAAAAAGACAAAGGACTGAGAAAGATCATTGACGCCACGCTGAAGTCTTTCGCCGATATCTCTGATACCTTCCCGGCAGCAGCACTCTACGCCCGCGCATTGCAGTGGCATATTGGCGAGCCCGTCGAGGTGACGATCATCGCGACGGACGGAAAAGCAAAGAAATTTCTGGAAGCCTTGAGAGTTGTGTATATTTCAGAAAAGGTCATACGAACTCTGTCGCTGACGGGAGACAGGAAAACCATAGAGGCGCTTCAATATCCCCTTGAAGAAGCGGCGTATATCTGTGCGGGAAAGCGCTGCTCACCACCGATAACCGAGCCAAAGGGCATGAAAAAGGCGCTCAGAAAGGTTATGCAGAGGCCTTTGTAAGGATTTTCAATTAGTTCTCGCTATATCTTCAAGCTATTCCTCAGTATTGAATCCTCCCCCGATACCCTAAAAATACCCCGACCGGGCGATTTACCCGCCACCCTCCCTGGTGTATCATGATACTATCCTGATTCATCCCAGTTAGTGGAAGCAGTGAATCTGTCTCGTCTCGAGCCGTCGTGGAAGATACAGGGGTGCGGGGAGTGTGAATGTTGCTGAACGGTGTGTTCCGGAGGAAGTAGTGAAGAAGCCGCTCATAACTATCTTGTGCAGCGTCTGTAAAGAGTATGGACTTACCGTTGATCAAATCGTCCAGAACTCTTGGGACGAGCACATCAAGCGGGCCCGTGAAGATTTTGTGAAACGGGCCAGGCTAGAGGGTTACGGGCACGACACGGTGTGGCGGCCCTTTGAGAGCTCTGTTCGGGATTGCGGTAATGATAGGCAAAGCACTCCTTAAGGCCCTCTGCACTAAAATCACGTCTTCATACAATGCTGATCTTCGGTCTGTCGCGTGAAACGACGTCACCGATTCGGACGGCGTGGCTCACACCGGCTTCCCGTAATTTCGTGACGAGCTGGTCTGCCTGGCCGCGGGGCACAGACAGCAGAAGGCCGCCCGACGTCTGGGGATCGAAAAGCAGCTCCCGCTCTTCCGGAGACAACACCCCCCGCATCTCCAGGTATCCCTCACTCAGTTTTCTGTTCGGCTTGTTGCTTCCCGTTGTTTGACCCTTCCGGTACATCCTGATGGCGTCGGGGTAGAGGGGAAGGTTGCCGAATATGAGGTTAACCTGAACGCCGCTTCCTTTTGCCATTTCAAGGGTATGTCCGGCAATGCCGAATCCCGTGATGTCGGTGCAGGCATTGATCTTGAACTTGAGGGCGATTTCAAGGGAATCCCGGTTCAGTGCCGCAATGAGGGGAAGGGATTTTTCCAGCTCTCCGTAGGAAAGCTTTCCTGACCGGCAGGCATTGAACAGTACGCCGGTACCCAAAGGCTTGGTCAGAACGAGGCTGTCTCCCACTTTAGCCCCGCAATTCGTCAATATTCTGCCTGGATGTACCACACCGGTGACGGAAAGTCCGTATTTTGGTTCCAGATCGTCTACCGAATGGCCACCGGCCATGGAGGCACCTGCCTCGGTCACCTTGTCACTGCCGCCCCGCAGTATGTCCTGCAGATATCCAATATCGAGCTTCTTTGAGGGAAACATCACCAGATTCAGG
>DMKB01000138.1 GCA_003454665.1 Nitrospiraceae bacterium
GTCAGATCGAAAATCTCTGAGCATCACCGGGTCGAGTCTCCTCCCGACCCATCCCTCGATCCCCTCGCCGAGAGGGATGCGGACTTTCCCTGTGGCTTTCTGATGATGATCGTTCCTCGCAGCGACCACCAGGGCATCCTTTTTTTTGTTATAGAGATAAATGAGACAGGCATCAGCCTCCATGACCCTGGCCGTAATATCGGCGACGTCCTTTAAGCGCTTTTCGTACAACCGGTGCGAGTTCGCCGCATGGTTCACATCATAGATGCCGAGAAATTTTATAAAGAGGTCGTCCTTGACATCAAGAAGCTCCTCCTGCTTGATATGCAGTTCGAGGTTTGCGTCCTCCAACCTGCTAAAGTAAGGAAGGATCTTCTTCTTATACAGGACGTACGCGAGGAACGGAATGGCGGCAAGCAGCGCAAGTAAGAGCACAAAAAATATGCCCGTCTCCCCCCGCGCGGCAAGAAAACCCGTTCCGGCGCCCGTCAAAACCGCCGCCGCTAAAAGAAGCGCAATTAAGATAACCAGAAGTCCTTTCCTGCGCACTACCCTGCTGTTCTGCATCGTACCTTTCCTCCCTGTTTCCCGCAGGCCTTCGATAAAAAGCGTATCAACCCCGGATCAAACGGTCCAGATCATCAACGGCCTGCTCCAGATGCGTTGGTATATCAACAGCCATTCCCCGCTCCCTGAGCTTCAGAAAAAGCTCCGTAAGGAGGGGGGGATCAATGTTCGAGGCTGTAAGCGCCTCGGCCTGCAGAAAAATTTCCGACGGCGTACCAGCCGCGAGAATACCCCGGCCCCGCGCCAGCACATACACCCGGTCGGCAAAGCTGCCCACCAGGTTGAGGTCGTGCGTGGTCATCATGACGGTCATCCCGTCGCGGTGCCGTCTGTTCAGGATGCCCACCAGCTCTGCACGGGAACGCGTATCCAGACCTTCGAAGGGCTCATCGAGGATCAGAAGCTCCGGCCCCATGACAAGGGCGCCGGCAAGGGCTACCTTCCTCTTCTCGCCTCCCGAGAGGTAGTGACATATCTTGTCTCGCAGGTGGGCGATTCCGAGCTCCGACATGACCTGCTCGGCCATGGCCTCAGCCTTTCCCTTATTATAGCCATAATTTCGCGGAGAAAACGAGATATCGTCCACCGCCGTGGGCGAAAGAATCTGGTCGTCCACGTTCTGCAGGAGAACGCCGATCCGCTTCCGGATGGTGTTATACTCCTTCGCCGGATCCACGCCGAATACCGACACCCTGCCTTCATCAGGCTGGAGCAGGCCTAGAATATGGTACAGGAGCGTGGTCTTGCCCGATCCGTTCCCGCCGAGGATCACGACCCGTTCCCCGCGGTTCACCACGAAATCCAGGCCGCAGATGTGAATCTCCGTGGTGTCGGGGTAAATATGCTTCAGACAGCTGACGGTTACGATCGGTTCCATAATGGAAAAATCCACATTCCTTTTGAGACAGGATGAACAGGATAACAACTAAGAAAAATAAGACGAATAAAGCACCTGCTTGTCATGAACGCTTTACAATCACAAATGTAGTACTTTGCGTTTAAACTCAAGCTTTGGTTTGCCGAAGTTCAGGGGAAGTCCGACCTCCTTGCTCGTAGATTTCAGATAGTTAACGAGCTGTACTTCATGAACCTTATTGAGATGCTCAACGGACTTGAGTTCAAGGAGAACAGCATTATCGACAACAATATCCGCGACATAATCGCCAATAAGTCTATCGCGATAATAAACCTGCATCGGCTGCTGTTGCTGCGCATCCAAGCCCATATGCCCTAATTCCACCATAAGTGCATTTTCATATACTTTTTCCATAAAACCGAACCCAAGGGCACTATGAACACTCATGGCAGCCTTGATGATTTTCTCAGTCAGGTCATTATACAGCATATTCTGCGAATCCATTCATGCGACGTTGTCAGACCATAAATTGTTTAATGCAAGCAAACGCCTTCATGATGTTTATTCTTTTGTCTCTTTCCATCCTGTCAATCCTGTCTATACTTTCTTTCCTGCCTTATTCATTTCACCCTGTTTATGCTCTTTCATTCATCCTGCTTTATCCTGTTCATCCTGTCTAATTAGTCTCTAGCCTGTCTTTTTGCTCTTCCCATCCAGCCTCATCCTGTGGAGCCCCTTTGGAAGTCTCCCGCTGAAGCGGGACCGCGGGATCAATCCTGTCTAATCAGCCTTTCGCCTGGCTTTTGTTATTCCCATCGGCCGCATCCTGTCCTGTCATTCATTTCCATACGATCGCAATCGATAGGATGACCAATCCCATCCCCAGCGGCAGCCAATCATCCTTTCGCATCTTCTCCACGTCCGTCGATGCCATCCTGCCGCTGTACCCCCTGACCGCCATGACCGCGTAGATCCGCGTGGACTGTTCCGCGGCCCGCACGAAGAGCATGCCGATCCCCTTCGAGATGTTCGCGCTGTTCTTCACAAGGCTGCCCGGAGAAAAACCGCCCCGCAGCCGGATGGCCGAGATAAAATTACCCATCATGTCGAAGAGGACGAAAAACGTCCGGTACGTCATCAGCAGGCCTGCGGCAATAATTTCGGGCAACGCAGCACTCAGGACGGCGAAGAGCCGCGGGAAGGGAGTGCTCACGATGAGCGTAAGCACGGCAAAAGCAGGCGTCGTCGCCTTGAAGAACAGGAGCGCGTACACCCAGGGCCCGCCCCGGAGGCTCAGGCCGTACAGGAAGACGAAGACAATCGCGTACAGCGAGAGCGCCGCCATCCTGAGCACCGGAAGCCCTGCTGCTGTTGCCGCGACGAGCATGAGGACGTATGCGCATGCAAGGGGGTAGGGGCTTACAGCCGTCACTGCTGCTGCCACGACGAGAAGGACAAAGAGGACCTTTGCAATCGCCGAGGCCCGGTGAAATCTCCCGGAACCGCTTGCCGCCCAGAAATCAATCCTCGCTACATCAATCACCGGCCCCTCCTGTTGTTGCACCGTTGCCGGCCTTCCCGTGCAGCGCGTGGGCCAGCAGGTCCGGTTTGACCTGGGAGATAAATTTCACCACTGCCCCGGTAATCGCGGACTCAATCAGCCAGCCCACAAAGCCGAGGGAGAGGGCCATGGTGGCGAACAAGGGAACGGATACACGGCCAAGGTGCCCGTGGGCGTGTTCGCCGCTCTCCCCGAACAGACCGGGATCGAGGTTCGACGCAGCGACGATCCCGATAAGGAGAACGGTGCTGGTCATTAGAGCGAGCACAGCCGCCGTCCCTGAGCGCCAGAAAACTGGGAGTCGCTTCATGAGAAGATAAAAAAAGATATGGCCCAGCACGGCCTCTGATCCGAGGAGCAGGGTATTCAACCCGATCACCGTAATGCCTCCGTGACCCATGAAGGCGAGCATCAGGTTCGCGATAAAGGCGGCCACAAAGCCGAGAGACGGGCCGAGCAGAATCCCGGCAATGACCGAGAGATTGACATGGTAGGCGATGGGAACAATCTCGAGCGTCATGGCCACGAGCATGGCCGCCGACAGCGTGCCGAGGAGCGGGATCTTCTTCTTCATGTCCATGCCCCGGAGCCTGAAGAGGCTCACGGCAAGGGCCAGCGACATCACAACGAACCCCGATACCCATAGCCAGGCCGGCAGCACGCCGTCAGGAATATGCAGGTGAGTCATGCTCGGAAACCTTTTCGCGTGAACTGAAATGGATGTAAATCCAGGCGTGTACTATGGTCCTCAAAACTACAGGTTGCCGCAGATTTACACGGATACGGAAAGTAGAGCTGCTTCATTCTGTTCTTTTTTTATCCTGCGTATCTCTTCTCGACAGTCTTTAATGAATTCTTTCGTTGTTCCTGTCTTGTCCATCCTATCTCATCCTGACAATCCTGTCTATACAGGTTTTCATGAATCCCTTTTGCTTTTCCTATCCTGTCTTATCCTGTGGAGCCCGTCCAGTATCCCGACATGTCGGGACTAGATAGCGCGACATCCCGCCCCGCTAAAGCGGGACCGCGGGATCAATCCTGTCTAAATAGCTTTTAATGATTGCTGTTCGCTTTTCCTCTCTCACCTTTTCTTAACTATTCTATGGGTTCTCTCTTTTTCTTTTCATCCTGCTTTATCCTGCCTGTGGCCTTTAGGCTATTCATCCTGTCTAACTGGTCTTTAGTCTGTCTTTACACTCTTTCCATCTTGTCAACTCTGTCTCCCTCATCAGTTCCCGCCGTCTTTCCGTTCCACTTTCTTGATAAAAACCACCTTCCCGTCGCCGCCGATAAAGAGGTTCAGCGCCCAGCTCACGACGCTGACAACAAGGGCGCCGAGAAACGCCGCGCCGAAGGTCTCGATAATGAACCCATCCACCAGCTGGGCAACGAGTTTCAAAAGAAGTGCGTTGATCACCAGGGTAAAGAGCCCGAGGGACAGGAGATTGATCGGGAGCGTGAGAAGAAGCACGACAGGCCTGAGCACGGCATTCACGAGACCCAGGATGCCCGCGGCCAGAATACCCAACGGGATACTCTCGATGATAATGCCGTCGATAAGGACCCCTGCCGTCACCAGGGCGAGCAGATTGACAGACCAACGAAGGAGAAAACCAATCATATGTCCTCCAGAAGCAAGAAAAGTGTAACACACTTTGCGCCCCTTTGCAACAGCGATTCCGTTGATTTTACAAGAGAACTGCCGGATATTCGTTCAGGCATGCCCGCATTGGTTCATGGTTCAGTTACGGGAGAGGGGAAAGGCAAAGGGTCACTTATGAAGTTGCTTGATGTTGGATGTCCCAGACGGCTTTTTGGGAGTTTATCGTTCGTGACCGCAGGTGTGCCGAAGTGATCGGCGTGGAGCTTCGTGTCTATTTGCCAGCGAGCACTTCAAATCCCTTGAGGTAGTCTTCATACTCGATCGGAGCTTCTATGCCGAAATCAGCAAGCAAATCTATTGTCTCACTAAGAGAGATATCAAGCTTTTTTGACAGCCCTCCCAGGGAAAGCCGCCCTTCCCGGTATTGCTTGATCATCAGAAACTGCCAGCCCTGCTGTATCAGTTCCCGCGCCACAGATGACCTGTCTTTATGCTCCTGACTGGACAAATCATCTATGTGCTTCAATTCTGAATTTTTTAACCGTAAGCTTATCACAACCATCTTAGACTCCTTTTAGACGCTTAAGGGCATCTTCAATGATCCTCTTATGATTCCTGCCATAGATGATAATCTGAGATGAGGAAAACTTACGAATAGAGAACTAGTCCACCGAGCTCAGCAATAACGCCGAAATGTCGGTCTCTCGTATAGAGTGGGATGCGATTGAGAATCGCAAGCGCCGCAATCGATGTATCTGCAGATGGCACCGTTATTCCCTGCGCTCGCAGTGATCGGTACAGCGATGCAGCTTCAAGATAAACTTGCATGTTCATGTCGAGATAGGGAAGATTCGTCAGCCGTTCTTTCGCTGCAGTGTAGCTTCTGCGATCCCGTATCCCTTGGAGCACCTCTTGGAGAATGATACCGCATACAGTGGCCCGGTTATGTTCTCTGATGAGGTCTTCGAGCCTGTCGGCATGTTGTGAGGCGGGATGTTGGAGGAAATCGATCCAGATGGAAGTATCAACGAGAACCACGGCGGTCCCTTCTCATTCTCTCGATGTTGCCTTCCCATTTTACCTTACCTCGCAACTCCAAGACCCGTTCAATTTCCTTTTGTTCGAGCAGTCGCTTCAGGGCGTAGTTGACAATCTCCACTTTCTTGTTGATTCCCGTCATCTTCTGCGCTTTTCGCAGCAAGTCGTCCTGAATATCGATTATCGTACGCGACATGACCCACCTCCTGGCCATTCAGATTCTGAAATAACTATACCATATAGATGATATCATTTCAACCTGTTTTTGATATCAATTTGAAGAAGCTATAGGATGTCCCCTTTGTGTCCACAGGCGGGCCAGAGATTGATATCACGCCGACGACGTGACAATAGGGTTTCCGCAGTCAAGACACTTCAGCCTTCTGCTTCTTCTCTTTCTACCGAAAAGTAAAATGCAAGCGCGACAGAGGTGAGAATGATGAATATGCCGAGTCCGTTAACCAGGCTTCCCATGGTCTGGTCCCATCTCAGGAGCCCTACGGTACGAAGGAGATAGTTCCAATCGTGAATCGCATCCCTTCCTCCGCCCACCGTAACCAGCGGCAGGGCCATGGCCTGCGCGTCCTTGACGTAGATGGATATGTTGAAAAGATTCTGTCCTACCCACAAGAGCGTCACTGCCGAGGAATAGAACTCCCGCCGCGTATAAAAATAAAGGGTAATTCCCGCGGGAACGATCAACTGGCCCAGCGTTCCGCCGAGGACCATGAGGAACTCGCCGAACCACCGGAAGAGCAGATGACCTGCCTCATGGGAGACCAGGTCAACCCGGTCAAGAAAGCGGTAGACCGTCACATCCTTGGCGATAATGGCGCCGTATATGACCAGTACGACGGCAAAACCGAATTTGAGATAATCAATCTTGTTCTTCATCCTTGCAAGGGGGACGTTGTTTCTAGGACGTTGTTTCTATGCTTGCTTTTCCTTTCTTCGATTGTTACCCTTCGCCGCACGCTCGATTGACCGTACTATGCACGACGTATTCACGCCAAGATGCCTGGCGATCTCCGCAGCCGAAGCTCCTAACTCTTCCCGGCATCGATAAGCAACCATAGATCGAGCGGTGCTGACACTCAGACGTTTCCCGCCGGCCTTCAGTTCCAACTGGTTTACCCCTCTGTCCTTGCACACGTCTTCGACGATCTTCTGGATCGTTGTCCCGCTTCGCTTATATTTGATCTGCCGAAGTTGGTTCTCTTCTGCTTCCTTAACGATAGCATGAACGAAATCACCACTCCCCAATATCCTCTCGTCGTATTCCTCTTTCTGTCCCCGTCTGCGCTTGGCCATGACTTGCGACCAACCACCCTGGCTTCTGACCAGCCCTCCACCGGTGAGCGTGGAATTACGTCCCTCTTCGATCCCCTCCCGGACAAACCGGCGATAGTGAAGGATTGCCTTCTTTCGTGTCCTGCCGAACTCGGACAGCACGGCATCTCTATCCATCCAGGGATTGTTGGCCTTGCCGATCATTGCTCGATGGCCGGTCCATGGATATCGGTCTAATTCCTCTATCGTTTGGATGATCTTTGCCCTGATGGGGTTTAAGTGAATATAGCGAACGAGGGCCAGAAGATAGTCATCTTCCTCACAGAGGACAGATTTGTAACGGTTTTCGAAGAGATGCCCGGTCCTTTTGTGGCGGCGATTGAAATATTGAGCGTACCAGGTGAGTTGTTTGCGCATTACCGTTGAAATTCCGTCTTTGCCGCTTTTAAAGAGAATATGGACGTGATTGGTCATGAGGACCCAGGCAAAGACCGTGCACTTCCCTTGACTGACATTTTCAGCGAGCCGGTCGAGAAATCGGACTTTGTCCTGATCGTCTATGAAAATCGGGGCTTTGTTTATTCCCCGGACGATGATGTGGTGCAATGCTCCGGGTACGTCAAGGCGGACTTTGCGTGGCATGATGCGATTCTATCGAAAGAAGGTACTCGTGTCAAGAGGAAAGCAAGCATAGAAACAACGTCCACTTTGTGTCTTCTACAGAGGTGAGAATGATGAATATGCCGAGTCCGTAAACCAGGCTTCCCATGGTCTGGTCCCATCTCAGGAGCCCTGCGGCGCGAAGGAGATAGTTCCAATCGTGAATCGCATCCCTTCCTCCGCCGACCGTAACCAGCGGCAGGGCCATGGCCTGCGCGTCCCTGATGTAGATGGATATGTTGAAAAAATTCTGTCCTACCCACAAGAGCGTCACTGCCGAGGAATAGAACTCTCGCCGCGCATAAAAGTAAAGGGTAATTCCCGCAGGAACGATCAACTGGCCCAGTGTTCCGCCGAGGACCATGAGGAACTCGCCAAACCACCGGAAGAGCAGATGTCCTGCCTCGTGGGAAACCAGGTCAACGCGATCAAGAAAGCGGTAGACCGTCACATCCCGGGCAATGATGGCGCCGTATATGACCAGCACGACGGCAAAACCGAATTTGAGATAATCAATCTTGTTCTTCAGCAAAGGGTCAGGTCTTTTGATTTGGTGTTATATCTCTTCCCGCAGAATATTACTCACCGTCGAGTAATGGAGTTTCAGATGGTCTGCAAGATCCCGCTGGAGGTAGCCATAGTCCTCGATTGCTTCGATCATTTTCTTGTCACGCTTTCGCTTGCTTTTGAGTATGCTCGCAGGGAATATCTGTGTGAGCGTAGGCCGATGCGCATAGCGTTGGCTTCGCGGTATTTCCGGAACGTCTCTGTGCTTTGTGAGATGGTCCAGGAGACTATCCACGAAGTCGTCTTCTCCAAGGATGCTCTGACCCTTCACGTCTCTCCAGATTGACTCCTGGCCGATGCCCCAGCGCACAAACCGGCGATATTCTTTCCGGGCAACGTCCTGCTTTCTCCCGAACTGGCCGAGCACCCAGCTGGTGGTGAGGCTGGCATGGGGCTGTTCTCTGCCTGCCGTGGCGCGATAACTGGACCACTTCCAGTCCTTCGGGTGCTCTAACATCCCTGCCTGGACGGGATTGAGCACCACGTAGCGACAGACTTCGAGGAGATGGCTGTCTTTCTGGATGAGGATGGCCTTGTATCGGCCCTGAAATAAATGGCCCGCTCGATTCCGGCGTTTATTGAAGAGCTGCGTATAGACGCCGTTGAGCTGGCGCATGCCGATGGAAAGATTGCCCTCGGGTGTTTCGATAAGGAGATGATAGTGATTGTCCATGAGACAATAGGCGTGGCATATCCAGTGATAGCGCTTATTGACGTGCTGGAGAGTATTCAGGAAATTAATCCGGTCCTGGTCGTCCTTGAAGACGGGCTTCTTTTCATTGCCGCGGCTGGTTATATGATAGACGGCACCAGCATATTCGATGCGTAGCGGACGAGTCATGCAGGCACTGTAGCAGAGCAGAAAGGGAATGTCAAATCAAAAGACCTGACCCTATGAAGTTCCTATGAAGTTCCATCGTCCTTGAAGACAGGCTTCTTTTCATTGCCGCGGCTGGTGATGTGATAGACGGCACCGGCATATTCGATGCGGAGCGGACGAGTCATGCAGGCACTGTAGCAGGGCAGAAAGGGAATGTCAAATCAAAAGACCTGACCCTATGAAGTT